>NCBI01000002.1 GCA_002255365.1 Chromatiales bacterium 21-64-14 | reverse complement strand
TTCCTCATTTCCATCTCTCCCAGTCGTCCAGTCTCAAGCGGTCCCGCGTCGGTCCAGGGGTGCCGCGTCCATCTCCGGCGGGGTCAGTCCCCGGGCATCGCCGGCCGCAGCCAGTGGTACGGTTCCACCGGCGCCAAGCGCACACCTACCACGTCCGCGGTGTGTGCTCCGCTGCCCGGGTTATCGGCGTATACGAGGCGGACTTTAAACCGTGCCCGCGGCGCCCCCGGCAGGGCGGTGTGGAAATCTCCGCTGTGGGCCACGCGGTAGACCAGGGTCCTGGAGCGGGTGTTGTAGTACCACTGGCCACCGGACACATCGGCCGGATCGGGTGCATTCAGGGCACCGGCGTAGTTCACCGGCGGGGTTATCAGCCAGTCCATGGGATTGGCATGAGCCAAGGTGTCCAGATCGCCGGTTCCCCCCTGCACGATGCGCTGTGCGAGCTCCAGGGTCAGGGCGCTGCGCAGCCCCCCCAGCACCTGCTCCATCGCCACCCGCTCCGCTACCGCCTGCAGGCGGATCAGCCTATCGATGGCGATGACCAGCAGCAGGCCGATCAGGATCACCACCACCACCATCTCCAGCAGGGTGAAGCCCCGCTGGTGGCGCGGGCGTCCGGAGGTGCCGGGGTCGATCCCCTCAGTGGCCTTGCACGGCACTGGCTAGGTCCCACATTGGCAGGAACACACCCAGGGCCAGGACCAGGACGATCACACCGATCCCCACGATCAGGATCGGCTCGATGGCGTCACTGAGGTTCTTCAGGTCGTAGTCGACCTCGCGTTCGTAGAAGTCCCCTACCTGTTCCAGCAGCTCATCGACCGCACCGGTCTCCTCGCCCACCGCGAGCATCTGAAGCACCAATGGCGTGAACAGCCCGGTGGTGGCCGCCGTGCGGGTGAGGCTCTCGCCGCGCTCCACGCCATTGCGCATGGAGCGTACCCGGTCGGCCACATACTCGTTGTCCACCGCCATCGCCACCACGGTCAGCGCCTGGATCAACGGAACCCCCGAGCGCGAGGCCATGGAGAAGGCGCGGGCGAAGCGGGCCAGCGTTGCCCGCAGCACGATGCTCCCGACCACCGGCAGGCGCAGCTTCAGCTTGTCCCAGCGGTAGTGACCCTCTTCCGTGTGGACGTAGGTCCGGGTGCCGCTGTAGGTCAGGACCAGCATCGCCAGGATATAGGGCCAGTAGGCAACGGCGAAGTTGGATACTGAGATCAGTACCTGGGTAGCCCACGGCAGCTTGGCGCTGAAACTGCTGAAGACCTTGGCGAAGACCGGAATGACCTTCAGGTTGATGATGGCGAGCGCCACCGAGATGGCCACGATCACGATCGTGGGGTAGCGCAGCGCCGCCTTGATCCGGTCCCGGGTCTGCTTCTCCATATCAAGGTAGGATGCCAACTGCAGAAACGCCTGGTCCAATCGCCCGGTGTTTTCGCCCACTTGTACCAGGCTCACGAACAGGGATGAGAACACCGTGGGGTGGCGCCCGAGGGAGCCGGCCAGGTCGCGGCCCGACTCCAGGTTCCCGACCACCTCGAACAAGGTCTCCTTCAGAACCGGGTTGTGATACGTCTCGGCGAGACCGGTGAGGGCGCGGATGATAGGCACGCCGGCGCGCATCAGGGTGTGCATCTGCCGGCTGAACAGTATGAGCTCCTCGAGGCTGGGCGCCCCGCCGCCCAGCCGCCGGCGCAATTCCTGGAGGACGTTGCGGGTCACCGGTGCTGCGGCCACGTCGATGGGCGTGACACCGCTGTTCATCAGCTGCGTGGCCACCGCGTCCGCCGACCCGGCTTCCAGGAAGCCATGGACGGCGTCACCCCGCTCACTGCGCCCCCGATATTGAAACCGTGCCATGGTGCGTGTCCCGGCGATTCAGGGGCTCAGGGAGCCCCGGTGGCCTGGGCCGCGAAGACCGCCACGGGCTTCTCGACACGGTCCCGGTAGTCGTCGGTTTCGCCGGCGACCCGCAGCACTTCCTCCACCGTGGTGAGTCCCTGTTCGGCATAATCCAGGGCGCAGCGCGCCAGGGGCCGGAAATCCGGGTGGGCGCGCGCGGCGCGGGCGAAGCCAGCGGCGTCGTTGCGACGCAGGGCATCCGCCATGGCCTGATCAAGCTCCAGCAGTTCATAGACGCCGATGCGGCCCCGGTAGCCGGTGTCGTTACAGTGGTGGCAGCCCCTGCCGTGCTGGTAGGAGATGCGCCGCGCGCCGTCTCCCATGGTGGCCTCCAGCCAGGCGCGTTCGTGGGCATTGGGCGTGTAGGGTTCACGGCAGCTTTCGCACACGCGTCGCACCAGGCGTTGGGCGATGATTGCGTGCAGCGCCGCGGCTACCAGATAGCCCTCGGCCCCCATGTCCACCAGGCGGCTGGCGGTGGTGATCGAATCGTTGGTGTGCAGGGTGGAGAGCACCAGATGGCCAGTCATGGCCGCGCGCAGCCCGATCTGTGCGGTCTCCTGATCGCGCATCTCGCCCACCATGACGATGTCCGGGTCCTGGCGCAGACCGGCGCGCAGCACGCCCGCGAAAGTGAGGTCGATCTTCAGATTCACCTGCACTTGGTTGATCCGCGGTAAACGGTATTCCACCGGATCCTCCACGGTGATGATCTTGGTCTGCGGATTGTTGAGTTCGTTCAGGGCCGCGTACAGAGTAGTGGTCTTGCCGCTCCCGGTGGGACCGGTCACCAGCACCATACCGTGGGGGCTGTGGATGTGCTGGCGGAAGCGCGCGAGGATCCGCTCCGGCATTCCGAGCTGCTCCAGGTCCAGCGTGCCCCCGGACTGGTCCAGGAGACGCATCACCACCGATTCACCGTATTGCACGGGCATGGTGGACAGGCGCACGTCGATGGAGCGTCCCTTCACCTTGATATTGAAGCGCCCGTCCTGAGGCAAACGCTTCTCGGAGATGTCCAGCCCCGCGAGGAGTTTCAGGCGCAGCACCAGGGCGGATGCGATGCGCTTCTCTTTCATCACCTGTTCCTGGAGAACGCCGTCCACGCGCTGGCGGATGCGCAGCAGGCTTTCGTCGGGCTCGATGTGAATGTCCGAGGCACGTACCTGCACCGCGTCCTCGAACAAGGTCTTGAGCAGGCGTACCACCGGGGCATTGGTGGAGTCCTCGCTCTGCATGAGCTGGGTCAGATCGTAGTCGTTTTCCGAGAGATCCTCGCTCAGTTCCTCGGCGATGCTGTGGATCTCATCGGTGCGGCGGTAGACCACATCAATGGTGCGCAGCAAATCCGACTCCCGTACCACCGCTTGCCGTACCGGCCGCTTGAGGATACGGCTCAACTCGTCATAGCCGAAGATGTCAGTGGGGTCGGCCATGCCCACCAGCATCTCCGCCTCCGAGTCGTCCAGCGCGATGGCCCGGAAACGGCGCGCATAGGTTTCCGGCAACAGCCGCACGGTCTCGGGCACGACCTTGTACTGGCGCAGATCGATGTAGGGGATGTCCAGCTGCCGGGACAAAAAGCTCAGGAGATTCTGTTCATCCACATAGCCCAAGTCGATCAGGGTACGGCCCAGCTTGCGCCCGCTCTTCTTCTGCTCGGCGAGTGCGGCACCCAGTTGCGCCTCAGAAATCACTTTGTCCTGGACCAGGAGGTCGCCGATCCGGATCTTCTTGCGCACGCTCATGGGGTCGAGTCCGCTCTATGCAGGTGGCCGTTGAATCTTCCCGGCGCCGGGACGGGGTATCCCTATCCCCTGAGATCGACCGCGGACGGGAATTTCTTGAGGAACCGTCAGGTCCGGGGTCTAGCGCAAGGCCCCCAGGCGTGCGGTCACATAGCGCGCCAACGCCGGGGCCATACCCCCGGTATCGAGGGCGCGCTGGTAGGCGTCCCTGGCGGCCGGGCTATCCCCGGCGCCTTCCAGGGCGATACCGAGTCCCGCCCACAGATTGCTGTCCAGCGGCTTGAGGACCAGGGCGGCACGATAGGTGTCCACCGCCTGTCGATGGGCCCCCATTCGCTGATACACCATGCCCAGCAACGCGTCGAAGTCCGGATCCTGGGCACCCTCGGGTAGGGCCGCCTCCAGCACCCGGCGCGCTTTGGGCAGATGCCCTTCCTCAACCAGCACCCGGGCATAGAGCAGGACCAGGGGTATGTCCTTGGGATGTTCGTGAGCAGACGGGCCCAGGAGGGCCATGGCGTCCGCTCCGCGTCCGGAACGGATCAGCAGAGTGGCCAGCAGTTCCCGGGCGCCACGCAGTCCCGGCGCCAGGGCGAGGGCTTGTTGCAAGGCGGACTCCGCGCCCGCGACATCCCCTCCGCGCACGGCGCTCACCGCCTGCTGGTAGCGCCGGGCTGCCCGTTGCGCCGCGGACGCGGGCAGGGAACGCGTCTCCACCACCGATGCAGCGCCGCTGTGCGCGGCGCGGGCCGGTACATGGGCGGCTGGGGGGGGTGGTGGTGCCCGCAATGGCTCCGGCCGCGGTGTGGCCCGGACCACCAACCGCTGGCCCCCGGCGGTTCCGGGTTCCAGTGCGGTGTCGGCCAGCGTCATCGGGTG
Source organism: Chromatiales bacterium 21-64-14 (assembly GCA_002255365.1). Classification (NCBI taxonomy): domain Bacteria; kingdom Pseudomonadati; phylum Pseudomonadota; class Gammaproteobacteria; order Chromatiales; species Chromatiales bacterium 21-64-14. The sequence continues at coordinate 140,862 of NCBI01000002.1, read as the reverse complement.
ACGGAAGCGCAGCGTCAGGGTGTAGCCGTCGTTCGCCGCTTGGCGTTCCAGCCCGATCAGGTTCGGGGCCCGTGGCGGTAGCGGCGGCAGCGGACCGCGCCAGCGCTCATGATTCAGATGCACGATTACCCGGTGGCCGCCGGCACTGGCGCGTGCGCGGTAGGCCGCCGGCCGGTCCAGATCCAGCTCAAGGCGGGTTCCGCGGACCCCGTCGCGGACCTGGACGTCGCGTATCACCGCCCGCGCCCGTGCCGGGGGTGTCCGCCCCACCCGTGGCGCAGGTGGCGCCGACGCGGGCTTGGATGCGGCCACGGTTGGATGCACCGGCGGGGCGCGCAGCGCCGTCCGTCCGCCGATGGTCCATCCCCATGCGAGCAACAATCCTGCTACGCCTGCCAGCGTGAGCAGGGCGAGACTGGTCGTTCGTGTCGGCCGATGCGCAATGCCGGCGGCGGGCTGCACACCGTGCAGCAGCGCCACCGCGGTAGGTCCGCGCCGCTCCGCCAGATCCCGGAGCATCTCGTTAATCAGGCTCATGGAACGGCCCCGCGCCACACGTACAGGCCGATTCCCGCTGTCAGCGCCAGCGCCAAACCCGCGGCACGTACTATCCGCTCGCTGATCGGGAACCAGCTACGCGTGCCGGGGTGCACGCTATCCTGGATGGCGCGGCGCACATGGGGGGTGCCGACCGCCGCGGCGCCCGTGCCGTAGGCCGCCAACAGCGCCTTGTGACACAGGATGTTCAGCAGCCGCGGGTAGCCGCCGCTGGACCGATGCAGTTTGGCCAACGCGCGCGGCGTGAACAACGCCGGGCCCTGATGCCCGGCGGTCTGCAGGCGGTGACGGACATAGCCTTCGGCGCCCGCACGATCCAGGGGTTGGAGCGAGTGGGCGAAGGTAATGCGCTGGCGTAACTGACGCAGGGCGGGGCGGGCGAGACGCCGGTCCAGCTCCGGTTGCCCGAACAGTACCACCTGCAGCAGCTTGAACTTCTCGGTCTCCAGATTCGTCAGCAGACGCAGCGACTCCAGGCTGTCGTCGGGCAGGGACTGGGCTTCGTCCAAACACAGCACTACTTGCTTCCCCTCGTCCGCGAGCCCGATCAGCCGCTCGTGGATGCGTTTGAGGAGGCCATGTTGGCCGATGTTGCGAGCACAGTGGATCCCGAGTTCCTCGGCCACCGCCAAGCGCAGCGCGCTGGGTGTGAGGAGCGGATCGGGTACGTAACAGGTTACGAAGTCCGGCCCGAGAGTGTTGAGCAACATCCGGCACAGGAGCGTCTTTCCGGTGCCCACTTCACCCACGATCTTGATGAAGCCCTCGCCGCTGCGCAGGGCCACCAGCAGCACGTTCAACGCCTCCTGATGGCTGGCATGGGAGAAGAAGAAGCCGGTGTCCGGTGTGAGTGCAAACGGCGGCTCGCGCAGTCTGTAGTGTTCCAGGTACATGATTCTCCGGCCCGCATCCTTGGCACTGCGCCGTGCGCGACCTTAGGGCCCGCTCAGCGTGCCACCGTTTAGGTTCGTGATCAGCCGCGTGGCGGTGTCCTGACTACCCTGGTCCAACGCCCCGATCCGCTGCTGGGATTCTTCCAGGGCCTGCCGCCAAGTGTCGTTTCCAGTGACCACCACCGGACGGAGCAGAATGACCAGCTCGCTCTTGACCGAAGAAGTCTTGTTGTTACGGAACAGATAGCCGATTCCCGGGATGTCGCTGAGCAGCGGCGTGCCGGCCACGTTTTGGTTATGGGTGGTCTGCATCAGTCCTCCAATCACCACCACTTGGCCGCTGTGGGCGTATATGACGCTGTCGGACTCGCGCACCGTACTCAGGGCGAGGGGCAGGGTCTGCTGCTGTCCCCCCACGGTGATGGTCTTGGTCTGGTCCTGAACATTGCTCACCGTCGGATGAATGTGCAGGGTCACGTTGCCGTGGCTGTCGATCTGCGGTGTGACATCCAGGGCGATCCCGGAGAAAAACGGTGTCAAGGTGATATTGGGCGTAGTAGTGGTAGTGGTCCCGGTCACTGTGGTGCTGGAGACGTTGGTGACAAAGAATTCGTCGGTGCCCACCTTGATGATCGCTTGCTGGTTATTCACCGTGGCCACCCGCGGGCTGGACAGCACGTGCACAGTTCCCTGTGTCTTCAGCAGTTCAATGAAGGCGTTGAAGTCGTGCAGGTTTGCCGCGAGGCTGAAGGCACCACCGAAGGCGGATACCGCGGTGTTCGCCACCTGGTTCAGCGCATTTGGATCCAGCACGCCGGTGTTACCGGCGATATTTGATGTGCCGGTGCCGTTGAGCAGGGTGCCACCACCGGTCTGGCCGAACAGCAGGCTCTTGTTGGCGCCGACCTGACCGAGCGCCGCCCAGTTGATTCCGGATTGGAAGCCATGGTCCAGTTCCACCTCCAGGATCTTGGCCTCCAGAATCACCTGGCGGTGCAGACTTCCCTGTACCGTTTCGAGAAAGTCTTGTACCTGCCGCAACTCCTGCGGCATAGCGCGCACCACCACGACGCCGGTGTCCGGACTGATGACGACGCTGCGTCCGTCCTTGTTGCCCACGATTGCGCGCAAGGCGTTGGATAGATCTTTCCACACATTGCTGTCGGTATCGGTCTCGATCCGGCTGCTGGCCAGGCTCGAGGCGTTACCGCCGTTGGCGATGGTGGTCGGGCCATTGATGCTGGAACCACCCTGATACGAGTTCGGGTTCTGGGTGATCTGGCCGGAGCTCACCTGGGTTTCCGACTTGCCCCTGCGCGTGATGTCCAGGTAGTTGACCTGGAAGATCCGGGTGCGTAGTTGCGATGGGAGTACCTCGAACCCCTCCGGGGTCTTGCGGTATTCGTAGCCATAGACATCCCGCGTCGCGTTCAACACCTCCTCTATGGTTACGTCCTTGAGGCTGAGGGAGATGTTCCCCTTCACGTCGGGGTTGACCATCATGTTATAGGGCGTGCCTGCGACCAAGCTCATGAAAAACTGACTCGCGGGCGCGTCGTGGACTCGAACGTCAAAGCGCGGTTCGGAAGTAGCCGCCGCCGGAAGACTCACGCGCAGGGGCGGGAGCAGTGCGTTCTGTACCGCGGCCGGAGGTGTCGCCGCCGCTGTAGGTCCGGCCTTGACTTCGGCCGCCGCTGGCGTCTGGCCGGGCGCCCCACCGTGCTGCGGCGTGGTGCTGGCGCAGGACGTGAGCAGCACCAAGGCCACGAGGGTGGACGCCGCATTTGTTATCCGTATCTGGGTTCTCATGGATTCACCGCCTCGCCGTTCGGATCCTGGTATTCATCGGCCGTCTTCGGCGGAACGCCGCGCCGGATGCGTCACCCGTTTTATTCCTTCCGGACTGCTTCCCTGCCGCGCCGGCTGCTTGACGTTAACTGCCAGCATCCGGACCGTAAACTCACCCTCACCGCCGCGTAGCTGCACACTGCCCGCTTCGATCGCGACCACCTGCGCGCTGTCCACCCGATCCCCGATCTCAACGGCGCGGTTATTGATCACCGCTACCCGACGCGTCGGCGAGATGAGCGTCGAGGTCAGGTTCCAGGGGGGCGGTCCGCTCGCCGAGCGCACCGCGGAATACCGGAAATCCGGCGGCCGGGTGGGGTCCTTGAGCCCCGCATCGGCATGCACTCCGAGGCCAGCGACGATCACCACCAGCAACAGCGAGCACCCGCGGGCGCCGCACCGCCATCGAGCACTGCTGGCCACGCCTTTACACCGCATTGCTCGTTGGCCCCTTGTTGTGGTTAGCGCCGCCCTTGTCAGGGCGGGGCACATTCCCTGCGCCTGTCCCGACGGATATCAGCGGACTATCCGGGCTAGACACCGATCCATCCCTCATCCAGGCTCAGGGTGTGCACCGTGATGATCACCCGTGCCTTTGGGTATTTCTCCACGCGGTAGTCGAGCCGATCCCAGAACAACTGCCACGGCAGGTGTTCCAGTGCATTCAGATAACGCAGCGTGGCTGGAAAGGTACCGTCAAACTCCAATGTGATGCCGCGGCGATAAATCCCCACGTGGGTGGCCGCGGTCTTCTTCGCGCTCGATGTTTTGCTCTCCGGCTCCTCCGAGAGCAGCGGTGTCGCCGGCAGACTGTCGACCTTGAGCAGGCGCAAGCCCTTCTCACGCGCGAGTATCCGTTCCAATACCTTGACCATCTCCGCCGGTGGGATCAGGTTCGTAGTGTAGCGTTTGAGTTCGGTGTTCAGCGCCCCGATCTGCGTCGTGAGTGCACTGCGCAGGGCACGGTTCGCTTGGTCGGGGTCTTCCTGGTTGCGGGCAATCACCACTTGGGCTTGCTGGTCCAGCGCTGTGATCTGGGTCTTCAGCTGAGAGAGGCGCTGTTGCTCGCTCTTCTGCCGGACCTCCAGGGGCGCCATCAACAGGTTGCTCCATAAGACATAGAGCACGACGAGCAGCGCGCCCAGAAGCAGTCCGCGTTCGCGCAGGGACAATACATCGATCCGCGCGGTCAGCACCCGCCATTTTTCAAGGACGCTGGATTTCATCCCGGGGCCTTTCCATGGGCATCGGTCTGGAGCGTGAAGTTGATCCAGCCCGGGCTTCCATCCGCTCGCGACATGCGAAATACCCGAAACGAGCGGCCATGAAATGCCGGTTCGTGCGCGAGCCGTCCGAGGAAGCGCGGAACCAACGCCGGTTCCAGGGTGCTGCCGGCCAGGTCCAGGCGCGTGCCTCCCTGGGCAACAACAATGTCGGTGAGCCACACCCCGCGTGGTTCGCGCCGTGCTAACCCCTTCAGGTGTGCGGAGAACCCGCTGGTGTTGCCGAATCGGTGGTTGGAAAGCACGGCTAGCACCCGGCGTTTGGTGCGCGCCTCGGTCTGCAACAGTGCGACTTCCGCTTCCAGGCGCCGGGACCGGACCCGGGGCGGAAATTCCCGACCCAGACTCACCAACCGCTGGGTTTTCTGCTGCTGCATGGTCTGGACCTGGCCCACCTCCTGGGTCAGGCGGGCCACCTGGAAACGCCCGTAGCCGTAGATTATCCCCAGGCTCAGGACCATGATCCCGCAGACCTGGAGCATGGCGCTCGACGAGAACACCTTGCGCTGCTTCCGAAAGATCGGCTGGTAGAGATTGATCTGCTGGTTCATAGGGTGGTCGATTCCGTGCGCAGGGCGGCGCCGATGGCAGGTAGGCACCGGGCCGCGACCCCGGCGTCCACTGGGTCGACGCAGTCCACCAAACCACCCAGGTCCAGGGGCTGGACCGCGACCGCAAGGCCCTGACGCAGCGCTACCGCGAGGTCTCCCCCGGCGTCCTCGGCCTGTGCCACCACCAGCGCCTTCACCGGTGGTTGCGAAAAGTGGCTCTCGTAGTAGTCGAGGGAACGCTGGATCTCCAGAGTCAGGGTCTCCAAGGCCCGCTCCTCTCCACCGGGGCTTGGGTCGACCTCCAGGCTGCGGGCCAGATACAGATGGCCCTGGTGGGTGACGACGATGAGCCCGGTTCCCCCACACAGATGCAGCAACGCGACGCCGCTCGCGTCCTCCGGCAGCCCCGCGGTCACGTTGCGCAACGCCAGTTCCGCGATGTCGATGGCGGAGAGGTCCAGCCCCACCTCGTCGAAGATGTCCACCTGGGACCGGACCTGCGCGGTCCGGGCCGCCACCGCGTACATCATCCGCGCCCGCCCTCGTTGCCCGCCGCCGGGCAGGTCGAACACATCGATCACCGCGTCGTCGATGTGAAAATCGATCATGTCTTTGACTCGCCAGCGCAACGCGGCCCGCAATTCGGCAGGCTCCACGTCCGGGGCCTCGACCAGCAGCAGGCTGTATGCCGACGGATCCATGACGCTTACTGTGTCGGCGCCCCGCAATCCGCGACTCTTCTCCGCCGCCCTGAGGGTTTCCTTGGCGGTGGTCGCGCGTTCGCTGGGGAGCCACTGGGCGAATTGCAGCTGTGGCTTACCGATTCTGGGGCGCGTCACCTGCGCTACAGCGATCCCGTCGGGGCGTAGGTCCACCCCCACCCGGCCTGCAGTAACAGACTGTTTTTTAAGAAAAGAAAACAGTGGTGCGCCCTCCTGGTCCGGTGCGGACGGAGTGCCGGGTCGTTCCGGCGCCGCCGTGCCGCGGTGCTCCCTGCGATCGGGTTTCTGGAACGATTTCAAGCAATTTCTGTGCCGACGCCCGGCTGGGCGCGTGGGGCCGGAGATAAGGCACTGATCGCCAGTTGTTTCTGGTAATAGTGGGGCGCAGGCCTGGAGGGCAGCGATATGCACGGCTCACCAGACCTTGCCGGAGCCTTCGACCGCGGTTGCCGTTGGATTTGCCAGGACCGGATGCGGGCCCTGCGCCCGAACCGACTTTATCGGCTACGTTTTTGGTATCCCGCGGTTTGTGGGCCGCGCCGGAGCCGGGGCTCCGGCGCGGCCCACACCGGGAAGCGGAGCGCTTAGCCGCTGCAGGGAAGGGGCGCTCCGGGCATCTGCAGGGTCCCCCGCAATGCCGCCACACTCGCCAGGCCGTGGCGTTCCAGATAGGCGGTGATTCCCGCGTTGATGCGCGGACAGGCCAGGGGATCGTAGAACAATGCGGTGCCGATTCCCACCGCTGTAGCGCCGGCGATCAGGAATTCCAGGGCGTCCTCGGGCGTGGTGATGCCCCCTTGGCCGATGATGGGAATGCCATGCTTTTGGCACACTTGATGGACTTGGTAGACCTTCAGCAGCGCAATCGGTTTGATCGCGGATCCGGACAGACCCCCCTGGAGGTTGGCAAGAACCGGAACGCGGCGCTCGATATCGACCGCCATCCCCATCAGTGTGTTGATGACCGCGAAGGCATCGGTACCCGCCTCGATGCAGCGACGCGCGTTGTTCGCGATGTCGGTCTGGTTCGGTGAGAGTTTGGTAATCAGGGGTTTGGACGTTACGGCGCGGCATGCCTCCACGACCCGCGCGGACATGATCGGGTCGTTGCCGAAAACCACGCCCCCCTCCCGGACGTTGGGGCAAGAGATGTTGAGCTCGATGGCGTCGATGGGCGAGTCGTCGAAACGGCGGGTGACCTGGACATATTCCTCCACCGTGGACCCGGATACGTTGGCGATGTACCGGGTCGCGCTGAAGTCCAGCTGCGGCAGGATCTCGCGGACCACCCGGTCGACTCCGGGGTTCTGCAGGCCGATGGCGTTGAGCATGCCCATGGGTGTTTCCCACAGCCGGTGCGGGGCGAGGCCGAGGCGTGGTTCGCCGGTGGTGCCTTTCAGGCACACTGCGCCCACGTCCCGGTGGGAGAATCCCTCCACCCGGGTATACTCATCGCCGAAGCCGACGCAGCCGGAGAGCAGCACCAGTGGCGTGGTGAACGTCAACCCGCAGAAATCCACCGCCAGCGGGCTGGGTCCGGCGCTTGTGATGGAGTTCATAGGGCTCCGGGCAGACTGCGGAAACAGTGCCCTTATTGTCCCCGCTCCCGCCGATCCCGTCCAGGAGTGCGCGACGCGGATGCGCGTTGGCCCAGGAAGACGGCACCATGTTCCATGTCGTGCTCTACCAGCCGGAGATACCACCCAACACCGGTAACATCATCCGCCTGTGCGTCAACGCGGGGGCTGCCCTGCATCTCATCCGCCCGTTGGGCTTCGATCTCTCGGACCGCCGGCTGCGCCGCGCCGGACTGGATTACCGGGAATGGGCGGCGATCGAGGAGTACGCCGACCTGAGCACGTTCCAGGCGCGGGTGGCCCCGCGGCGGATCTTTGCCTGCTCCACCCGGGGGGGACGGTCCTATACGCGGGTCCAATACGAAACCGGTGACGCGTTGCTTTTCGGACCCGAGACCCGTGGGCTCCCGGGCCCGGTGCTGGAGCAGTTCGCGCCCGATCACACGCTCCGCATCCCCATGGTGCCCGGCAGCCGGAGCCTCAATCTCTCCAACGCGGTGGCGGTGGTTCTCTTCGAGGCGTGGCGCCAGACTGGATTCGCCGGCTGCGCCCCGGCCGGCGGGTGACCGGTGTGAACAGCGAGCCGGCGGGTGACGAAAACATCGCGGCTATGGATGCTCCGCCTTCTGTTCCCGAACCAGGAGGGCGCGCACCGCGTCCCGGGGAGGCAGGCCCTCGAAGAGTACCCGATATACCTGCTCCGTGATGGGTATCTCCACCTGTGCGGCACGGGCGCGCCGCACCAGTTCCCGCGCGACGGGCACCCCTTCCACCACTTGACCGATTTCCTGCAGCGCTTGTTCCACGGTGGCGCCGCGCGCGAGGGCCAGGCCGACGCGACGGTTGCGGGATTGATTATCGGTGCAGGTGAGCACCAGGTCGCCGAGACCCGCGAGCCCGATGAACGTATCGCGCTGCCCGCCGAGGGGTTCGCCCAGTCGGATCATTTCCGCCAGCCCGCGGGTGATCAGCGCGGCCCGGGCGTTCGCGCCGAACCCGAGGCCGTCGGCGATGCCTGCGGCGATAGCCAGTGCATTCTTGACCGCGCCGCCAAGCTCTACACCCACCACGTCATCGCTGGTGTAGGCGCGGAGACTGGGGTGGTGCAGTCGCTCGGCGACGGTATGGGTGACCGCGGGGTTCCGGGAGGCAACTGTTACCGCCGCCGGCAGGCCGGCGGCCACCTCGCGCGCGAAAGTCGGACCCGATATCACGGCGCCCGTGATCCCGGGGCCGAGCACTTCCTCGGCTACTTCATGGAGCAGTTTTCCGGTACCCGGCTCCAAGCCCTTGGTGGCCCAGCCCACCACGGTGCCTTCCAGGCGAATCCGGGCCAACTGCTCCAGGGTTGCCCGGAACCCGCGGCAGGGTACCGCCACCAGGATCAGGTCCGCCCCCTGCGCGGTGTCGGCAAGGCTGCTGCGGATCGTGAGATGATCGGGGAAGGGGAAACCCGGCAGATAGCGTTCGTTGCGGCGCGTGCGTTGCAATTCTTCCATGTGAGCGCCGTCGCGGCCCCATAGCCGGGTAGGGCCCCCGTCGCGGGCCAGCGCGAGTGCCAGCGCGGTGCCCCAGGAGCCCGCTCCCAGTACGGCGATCGTAGCGGCGGTCCGTCGATTCACGTGCATGTCCGATCCGGAGCGCCCGTGCGACAGATGTCCGCACCACGGGCGCAGGCGCGTCCGTGCGTCCGCGTCTAGTGGGCGGCCTGCCCTTGGGCCCCGACTTGCTGCTGTTGCAGGTGCTGGGCATACATGGCGTCGAAGTTCACCGGCGCCAGTAACAACTGCGGGAAACCGCCCTTGGCGACCAGATCCGCGATGGCCTCGCGCGCAAACGCGTACAACACGTTCGGACAGTAGCTGCCCAGCAACGCGCCCATTTCCGGTGGATTGAATCCGGTGACGCCGAACAGACCGGCTTGCTGGACCTCCACGAGAAACACGGGCTTGTCCTCCGTGGCAGCCGTGACCGTCACGTTCAGCACGACTTCAAAGGTATCGTCCCCCAGTTCCTGGACATTGGTGGTCAACTGCATGTTGATTTCCGGCGGGTGTCCGTTAGCGAGGGCTTGCTGCCCGCCGGGGGCTTCGAAGGACGCGTCCCGCAGATAAATCCGGTGCAGGGAAAGCTGCTGTTGGGCAGCGTGGTCGCCCTGCGGATCTGTATTATCAGTCATCGTTGCTTGTCCAGGAGTGTTCGCTAGTTGGTCGGGTGCCACCGCGCCCTGCGGGCGGGTGCGTGGGCGGCGCACGGGTAGTGGCTGTGAAATTGCCGGTACTGCGTCATATCCGGCCCGGCAACACCGCCCGCTCGACGGGTTCCTTGGGGGAGCTGCGGCGTCGAGCCCCCCAAATCCATCCCAAGGCGGCAGCGGCGCATCGGAGCAGCACGCTGCGGTAAAGGCCGCAGCCGGAACCCATCTTACACGGCTTGGGCACCGGTACCCAAAGATCCGTGCGGGAACTCCGCCCGGCGGGGCCTGGGTGATCCACCCCGCCTTACCCGGTCTGCTTCCCCTTCAGGTCTTTCTGATCGCGGTGTACCGGCAGATTAGCGGTCTGCCAAGCCAGGATGCCGCCGTCCAGGTTGAAGATGTCCTCGAAGCCCTGAGCGCGCAGCAGACTTCCGGCCCGTGCCGAACGGCTACCGGTCCGGCAATAGACTACCACCGGCCGATCCTTGAACTTGGCGAGTTGCGTGGCCGTGGTTTTCAATCCCTCCAGCGGCATATGCCGGGCATGGGGGATATGGCCGTCTTTGAACTCCCCGTCGCTGCGTACGTCTAGGATCAGCGCATTGCGGTGGTTGATCAATTGTACCGCCTCCAACGGGCCGACCTTCTTGAGCCCGCGCAGCCAACGCTGGACCTCGTTGCCCAGCAGCAGCACCAACACCGCACCGAGCGCCAGAAATAAGGTCCAGTGACGGGCCGCGAATTCAAAGAATTTGGGCATGACCGTGTAGGGAGACCGCGTTTGAGTTGTGTACCGCCACCGGCGGGGCGTCCCGGTATGGGACCCTGCGGCGCGCATTATACCGGCCAGCGGGCTGGAAGGAAGCTCCGGCGCGAAACGTGGGTGCCTGCACTTCCCACCGGTCGCTTGTTATGGCCGCTGCTGGCGGCGTTTCAGCCCCCGTGCGACGAACGCCGGCCCGAACTTCGGGCTAGCCGTTGTGGGAACAGAATACCTCACGCATCATACCGATGAGCCGTAGGGTGCGGGCATCCCCGACCCGGTAGTAGACCCGGTTCGACTCCTTGCGCGAGGCGAGGATCCCCTTGTCGCGCAGGATCGCCAAGTGCTGGGAGATATTGCTCTGTGAGGTGCCTACGTGCTCGACGATGTCCTGTACACTGATCTCATTTTCACCCAGTGTACATAGGATCTTCAGGCGCAACGGGTGTGACATCGCCTTGAGGGACCGGGACGCGCGCTCAATGTCATCATCCTGGGTGATCAGGAACGTTTCCCCCGCACTTTCGATGGCGTTCATCCGCATCTGCCCCGTGGGATCCAGCGGGCCCGTGCCCGACGGCAATTCCGTACGCAACGGCATGTTTCCATGCGTTTATCATTAAAACATTATAGGGTAATAAAGTACACTCCCGGATTCTCACGGCGCCGTGTGCTGCAGCGGGCGGCCGGTTGCCGCGCGGTGGCGGCGGTGCGAGGAATTCTGTGCGCGGTACTGCTGGTCACCGGGGTTTCCGCCGCCGCCGGTTCCCCTACCGCCAGCCGACAGGCCACTGCTGCGGAACTGGTTCAATTGCGCCAACGTATCCATGCTCTGGAGCGGGAGCTGGGTTCGGTGCAGGGGCGGCATTCTGCGGTGGAGGTCCAACTGCGCAACGTTGAACGCGCGCTGGGGGGGCTTGCCCAACGGCGCCAAGCCCTGAACACGAAGCTGGCCGGCCGGCGTCGCCGCCTCGCTCAGTTGCAGCGCAGGCGCCTGGCCCTGACGGATGCCCTTGCTACCCAGCGGGGCGCGTTGGCCCAGCAGGTACGTGCCGCGTACGCCATGGGTCGCCAGCCGCGGCTGAAACTTTTTCTGAATCAGCAGGACCCCGAGGAACTCGGACGGCTCGCCGTTTATTTCGATTACTTGAACCGGGCACGGAGCCAAGAGATCGAGGCGGTAGGCCAGCGGTTGCAGCAACTCTCCGTGGTCCGGGCCCAGATCGAGGCTCAGGTGGTACAGCTCGACCGGCTCCGGGAGGAACAGCTGGCCCAACAGCAGGCATTTGAGCAGCGCCGCGCCACGCGCGCCGCGGTCCTGGCCCGACTGGGTGGAGAGATCCAGAGCAAAAACGACGAACTGAAGCGCCTGCAACGCAACGAGACCCGGCTTCAGGGCCTGCTCCGGCACCTGCAGGATGCCATGGCGGGTATCCCCGCCGGTCCCAGCCCCGGGCAGCCGTTCGGGCGTCTCAAGGGGCGCTTGACATGGCCGACACAGGGCCGCATCGCGGCCCGCTTCGGGACCCCGCGGCTGAGCTCCGCACTCAAGTGGCGCGGTGTCCTGATCGATGCGCCACCGGGACAGCCGGTACGCGCCGTGTCCTATGGCCGCGTGGTGTTCGCCGATTGGCTACGGGGGTTCGGACTGCTGATGATCATTGACCACGGTGATGGCTATATGAGCCTCTACGGGCACAACCAAACCCTCGACAAGCGGGCCGGCGATTGGGTGGAACCGGGAGAGGTGATTGCCACCGTCGGTGACAGCGGCGGGGAAAAGCATGCCGGGCTCTATTTCGAGATCCGCCATAACGGGCACCCGGTGGACCCGGCCGCTTGGTGCCGATCCGGGCCGCCACGGCATGTGGGCATGAACCGTTAGCCGGGCGGGCCCGCTGGTTTCGTCGCGCACGTCGATGGCCGCAGCACGAGTCCGGTGAGAAATACGGGCTGGCCCGGGGCCATCGTTGCGCCGCCACGTCGCTATAGCCAAGTCCCGGGTGTTTCGAGTACCTTATAGACGCGTGTATCCCTGTCCAACCCCCTTGATCCGCACCGTCGTCACAGCGCCGGCGGCCCCGACTGGGCACTGCCGTGCCGGGAGCATCGAAGAATGAAGGCACCGATCCGCAACACCCTGATTCTTGTTCTGGGCATCGCACTGGGCATGAGCCTGGTCATGGACCGCAGTGTGCTGGCGGACCGCTCCTCCGGCACGCAGACCGGTGGGCTGCCGCTCCAGGAGTTGCGCACCTTCTCCACCGTCTTCCAGAAGATCAAGACGGATTATGTGGAGCCGGTATCCGACAAGGCGTTGCTGAACAGCGCGATCAATGGAATGGTGGAGGGCCTGGATCCGCATTCCGCGTATCTCGATCGGGCGCAGTTCAAGGAGTTGCAGATCGGGACCAGCGGTGAGTTCGGCGGGCTCGGGATCGAGGTGGGCATGGAGAACGGCTTCATCAAGGTCATTGCCCCCATCGACGACACGCCCGCCCAGAAGGCCGGGGTGCATGCCGGGGATCTGATCATCTTTCTCGGCGAGACACCGGTGAAGGGCCTCAGCCTCACGCAGGCCGTGAACCTGATGCGCGGGAAGCCGGGCTCAAAAATCGTTCTTACCATCGTGCGTGAAGGGGAACCGCGGCCCATCAAGATCACCGTAACGCGCGCCGTGATCAAGGTGCAGAGCGTGAAGAGCCGGATGCTAGAGGACGGGTTCGGCTACGTGCGCATCACCCAGTTCCAGGCGCCGACCGCGGAGAATATGGTCCGTGCGATACGCGCCCTCAAGAAAAAGAACGGCGGCAAGCTGAAGGGGCTGGTGCTGGACCTGCGCAACAATCCCGGCGGCGTGTTGAATGGCGCGGTGGGGGTCGCGGATGCGTTCCTCAACAAAGGCTTGATCGTCTACACCAAGGGCCGTGTGAGTGATTCGCGTATGAGCTTCGAAGCCACCCCCGGAGACATCCTGAATGGCGCGCCCATGGTGGTCCTGGTGAATGGTGGCTCCGCGTCCGCGTCGGAGATCGTCTCCGGCGCCCTGCAGGACCACCATCGCGCGATCCTGCTCGGCACCCGGACCTTCGGCAAGGGGTCGGTGCAGACCATCTTACCGCTCAGCAGCGGTGGGGCCCTGAAGTTGACCACCGCCATGTACTACACGCCCTCCGGGCGTTCGATCCAGGCCGAGGGTATCACCCCCGACATCGTGGTTCCGAACATGAAGGTGACGGGCGTCCAGCGGCCCGAGTTCGAATCCGTGAAGGAAGTGGATTTGTCCGGGCACCTGCGCAACGGTACCAAGGCCAGCGAGGCGAGCGCGGGAAGTTCCGACGGTCCTGCACTGTCGAAGCTGGCGCGCCAGGACTTCCAACTGTATGAGGCGATCAACGTGCTCAAGGGCCTCGTCCTCGCAGGTGACCACATGAAGTAACGCGTGCCCGCTGGGGGTGCGGGTGCGCCAGGGTCTGCCCGGGTGATCGGGATCGCTCGCTGGCTGCTGTCCGGCGCTTTGATCTGCGCTACCGTGGCGGCGGTGGCGCGCAAGGTCTTCCTTGATGACCAGCGTGACCCGGCTGCGATCCGCCGCCAGTTTGCTAAACTCATCGAAATAGCCCGGCGCGACGGTTCCGCCCGGGCCATCGGCCACCCCTATCCGGAGACCCTCTCGGTACTGACGGAGCTGCTGCCCCGGTTGGCGGAGCGGCGGGTACGGCTGATTCCGGTCTCCAGGTTGATCGACCTCAACGCACGGGAGGTCCCCGCATGGCGCGCGTCCTTGTCCCACTAGCCGAAGGTTTTGAAGAGGTGGAGGCGGTTACGGTGATCGATCTGTTGCGGCGTGCCGGGATTCAGGTGGTCAGCGCCGGGCTCGAGTCCGGGCCGGTGACCGCTTCACGCGGCGTGGTGATTGTCCCGGACGCCGACCTCGACACCGTGATGGACGACCATTTCGACATGGTGGTCCTACCCGGCGGCGGTCCGGGAGCGGATCGACTGGATCGCGATCCGAGGATCCGGGCGCTGCTCCAGCGCATGGCCGACGCCGGTAAGTACACCGCCGCGATCTGCGCCGCCCCCAAGGTCCTGGGCCACGCGGGGCTGTTGACAGGGCGCGCCGCGACCAGTTTTCCCGGTGCCTTGGATGGAGTGGAGGTCCCCGGAATCCTCTACCGGGAGGACCCGGTGGTCGTTGATGGTCCGGTGATCACCTCCCGGGGACCGGGCACTGCCATGGACTTCACGCTCACCCTGATCGAGCACTTGGCGGGGGCGGAGCGCCGCCGTCAGGTGGAGTCGGGTCTTCAGCGCCCGTGACCCGCATCGCCACATCCCGATCTCTGGATTCTTCGCGAGGCCCCGCCTACCCATGAAGCTCATCGAGGTCGTTGCCGACGCCGGCTATGCGGATACCGTGGCCGGGATCGCGGAGCAGCACCAGGTCCTGGACATCTGGCAGGCCCCGACCGCGGAGGACGGGCGCTGCGCCATCCGGTTGTTGGTGGGCCCGGAAAACTCGCAGGTGGTTCTGGATGCCCTGCAGGGCGTGTTGGCGGGGAGCGATACCGCCCGGATCGTGCTCTCCCCAGTGGAAGCGGTGCTGCCGCGTCCGCCGGAGCCGCCGGCCCCGCCGACCGGCAGGGCGCCCGTCGCCGGGGCCACCCGTGAGGAACTCTACGAAGAAATTGAGCGCGGCGCACGGCTGGACGGCAACTTCCTGGTTCTGGTGGTGCTCTCAACGGTAGTGGCGGCGGTGGGTCTCGTTAAAGACAACGTGGCTGCGGTGGTCGGCGCCATGGTGATCGCGCCCCTGTTGGGTCCCAACCTCGCCTTGGCCCTGGGTACCGCCCTGGGGGACAGCGAACTGATGTGGCGCGCGCTGCGGACCAACTTGGCGGGGTTGTCCCTGGCACTGGTGTGCGCCATCGCCATGGGCTGGCTGTGGCCGGTGGATCTCCACAGCCATGAGCTGATTTCGCGCACCGTGGTTGGGATGGACGGGGTGGTGCTGGCCCTGGCATCCGGGGCGGCGGCGGTCCTGTCATTGACCACTGGCCTGCCCACGGTGCTGGTGGGGGTGATGGTGGCGGTGGCCCTGTTGCCTCCCACCGCGACCCTGGGATTGTTGCTAGGGGGTGGCCAAGTGCACTTGGCCTTTGGTGCCGGCCTCCTGTTGGCGGTCAACGTGGTGTGCGTCAACCTTTCCGCCAAGCTGGTGTTTCTGGTCAAAGGAATAAAGCCGCGGACGTGGCTGGAGAAGCGCAAGGCACGCCAGTCCATGACTACCTATGTCGTGATATGGCTGGTGAGCCTGGCCATTCTGGTGACCGCGATCTATCTGCATGCTACTTGATTGATGGCAGGTACAGTGCCGCGGACCGAGCCGCCGTGCGCGGGGACTGATGCGGTGCCTAGCCCGGTGAGAAATGCGGGCTAGCGGCGCCCGCCCAGCCAAGCGGCCAGCATCAGCAGGAGTCCCAGCCCGCTAAGCACCCAGCCCACCAGCGGCCCCCGGCCCAGCCACTGGGCCAAATCCACCGGCGCTCCGGTGAGCAGGGCGCCGCTGACCAGCAGGGCCGCTCCCGCCACCGCACGCACGGTGCGGCGGCTGGCGCGCCGTACTTCGTAGCGCAGCCGCTCAAGCTCCACCGATTTCCATTCGATCGCCAGGCGTCCGTGCTGGGCGCGGTGCAATACGTCGTACACGAGTTCGGGGAACTGCGGCAGCTTCTCGCCCCAGGCCGGAAGGTTGGTGCGGATGGTGTGCAAAAACGAACGAAACCCCACCTGCTCGCTCATCCAGCGTTCCAGGAACGGCTTGGCGGTTTGCCACAGGTCGAGATCCGGGTAGAGCTGGCGTCCGAGCCCTTCGATGTTGAGGAAGGTCTTCTGCAGCAGCACCAGCTGCGGCTGCACCTCCATGTTGAACCGGCGCGCGGTCTGGAACAAACGCACCAGCAGATAACCGAAAGAGATTTCCTTGAGCGGGCGCTCGAAGATCGGCTCGCACACAGTGCGGATGGCCGATTCGAACTCATCCACCCGGGTGTCCGCCGGTACCCAGCCGGACTCCACGTGCAGTTCCGCCACCCGCCGGTAGTCGCGACGGAAGAACGCAAGAAAATTTTCCGCGAGGTAGCGTTGGTCCACCGGGTTCAGGGTGCCCATGATCCCGAAGTCCACCGCCATGTAGCGGCCCTCGGGCGAGACGAAGATGTTGCCGGGGTGCATGTCCGCGTGGAAAAAATTGTTGCGGAATACCTGGGTGAAGAAAATCTCCACGCCCCGTTCCGACAGCAGCTTCAGGTCCACGCCCGCGGCGCGCAGGGCAGCCACGTCACTGACCGGCATCCCATAGATACGCTCCATCACCATGACGGCGCGCCGGCTCAACGGCCAGTGTATTTCGGGGACGTACAACAGCTCGGACCCGAGGAAGTTGCGGCGTAGTTGCGAGGCGTTGGCGGCCTCGCGCAGCAGGTCCAGTTCATCGTAGAGCGTCTTCTCGAACTCCGCTACAACGTCGCGTACATGCAGGCGTCGGCCCTCGCGCCAGTAACGCTCGGCGAGCCCGGCCACATAGTAGAGCAGCGCCACATCCCGGCGGATCTTGCCCTCGATGCCCGGCCGCACCACCTTGATCACGACCTCGCGGCCGTCCTCGAGCCGTGCCGCGTGGACCTGGGCGATGGAGGCTGAGGCCAGCGGCACCGCGTCGAACTCGCGGAAGACCTGCTCTGGGGCGCGCCCGTAGGCCCGCTCGATCAGGATCCGTGCCTGACTGCCGGGGAACGGCGGCACGCGGTCCTGGAGCTTCGCCAGTTCCTCGGCGATATCCGCCGGCAGCAGGTCGCGGCGGGTGGAAAGGCCCTGGCCGAATTTGACGAAGATGGGACCCAGGTCTTCCAGCGCCCGCCGGATCCGGGCGCCGCGGGGGGTGCGGCGGTCCCGCAGCCAGTAGCCTGGTGACAGGTACATCAAGAACCGGACCGGCCGGAACAGGTGGGTGGCGAGGACGATCTCTTCCAGGCCGTGGCGCAACAGCACCAGATTGATGTGCAGGACGCGCAGCGCCAGGGACGGGCGGATCACGGGCGGCGGTCCGGTGGTTCAGAGGTCGGCATGCGCGTGGGCTCTAGGGTTCGGCATCAGGGCGCTGTGTCCAGGTGGCGCAACAGCCGGGCCACCCGCGCCGCCAGCCGGTCGGTGGCGCTGCGCACGTTATCCACCGAGTCCATGTAGATGTCCACCTCGTCGCGGGTGGCAAGCTGACGGGACTCCTCGTGCAGATACTCGGAGAGGTCCAGGGCCAAGCGTTCCACGGTGCGCCGCGACCAGCCGGAGGCCGCCCGTGCCACGTTCCCCGCCTGGTGCGCGATTACGTCACCGGTTAGGTGGGACAACTGTTCTTCCCAGTCGACCTCCACATGATCCAGCACCTCCCGAAAGCGTTGGCCTAATTCGGTGTCGCCACTGATCTCGACCTCCCCTCCGAAGAGCGCGGCATCGGCGTTTCCAAGCCGCAGCCGCACGAGGCCGAGCAGCGTTGTGCGGATCCAGGTATCCGGGGCGCCGGTGTAGCGCTGCGTGAGCCGGACGCCGCCGGGGCCCGGCATCACATATACGGTGCTCCCGAGGCCGTCCAGTTCCAGCGCGATCACGCGGCCGGCGAAACCTTCCATATCCCGCAGTGCGTCCGGATCCAGCCGTAGGTAGCGGTTGAAGGCCCTCTCAAGGGCGGCCAGCACCCCGTCCCCGGGGTTCACAGCGCGTCCTCCAAGAGTCCCTGGAGATCCCGGCGCGACTCGTCCTCGCGGATCACGACGCTGCCGGCGATCTTGTCGTGAAAGCCCTGCTTGCGCCGATCCCAGCCGATCCATAGAAAGCCCAGTCCGAATGGTAGGATGGAGGCGAGATAGGCGAAATAGCGTACCGTCGCCTGGCGGATACCGAGCCTCGCCCGGGTGCGTGCATCCACTACTTGGCAGCCCAGCAACAGCTTGCCCGGGGTGCCGAGGAAGCGTACCCACATAAAGACCGTAAGGACCAGCGGGAGCACATAGTTTATGACCACGTTCTGCCAGCCATGCACCCCCAGGGGGTCTGCGTCGCTCGCGATTTCCTGCAAATAGGCGGGTCCGCGCAACAGGTAGAGCAGGGTCCCGGAAAGGAGGGCCAGCATCAGCACGTCGATGAGGGTGGCCGCGACGCGCCGCCAGAATCCCGCGTAGCACACTGTGCCGGCCGCCATCACAGACGGTATCCCCGATGCACGGCGGCGACGCCCGCGCTCAGGTTGAAGTATTCGCAACGCTCCAGTCCGGCGCGGGCCATCATGTCCTTGAGGGTCTCCTGGTCCGGGTGCATGCGGATCGATTCCGCCAGGTAACGGTAGCTGTCCGAGTCACCGGCGATCAGGCGTCCCATCAGGGGCAGCGCCTTGAACGAATACAGGTCGTACAGCGGCTGGATAGCCGCAAGCGTGGGTTGCGAAAACTCCAGGATCAGTACCCGCCCACCCGGGCGCAGCACCCGGTACATCGCACGCAGGGCGGCGTCCTTGTCGGTCACGTTGCGCAGGCCGAAGGCGATGGTGACGCAATCGAAGCTGCGCTCGGGGAACGGCAGCCGTTCGGCATCCGCCTGTACATAATCAAGATTGCCGGCATGGCCCCGATCTACCAGTCGGGCGCGGCCGCGCGCCAGCATGGCCCGGTTGATGTCTGCCAGCACCACGCGGCCCCGCGCCCCCGTCCGGGCTGCCAGGAGCGCGGCCAGGTCACCGGTGCCCCCCGCCAGGTCCAGCACATGCTGGCCCGGGCGGACCCCCGCCAGTTCCACCGCGTAGCGTTTCCAGAGCCGGTGGATGCCCAGGGACATCACGTCGTTCATCACGTCGTAGCGGTCCGCTACCGACTCGAATACCTCGCGTACGCGGCGCGCCTTCTCCTGAACCCCGACCCGCTGGAAACCAAAGTCGGTGATGTTGCGGTCCCTGTTGTCCTGGGCCATGGATGCGTGCTCCGCGAGGCGGGCGAGGGCTAGGTGCCCACCCGGGTCATCATGACGCTAGTGCGGCGGGGTTCAAGCCGGTCCCTGGTTTCGGTCTCTTGCGTCCAATAGTGCCCACTATGCCCTTCAGGGGATCGAAACCAAGCCCTGCATTTCCTACACGCAGGCGGCTCGGACAGATCCCAGGGAGTCTGGGCGATCATGAAGGGGTCCCACCCGAGCCGCCGTTGGTCGCCGGACTACGCCGCTGGCCGGCCGCCTCCAGACGCCGGAGGTAGTCCTGCCAATATTCGTTGTGGCGAACACCGAGGTCATGCAAGGTGTCCCAGGCATAGATGCCGGTGCTGTGTCCATCATCGAAATGCAGGCATACCGCGTAGGTTCCCACCGGTTCGATCTTGGTGATATTGACGTCCTGTTTGCCTACCTGCAACGTGCCGGTGCCGGGGCTGTGTCCGCGCACTTCAGCAGAGGGCGAGAAGACCCGCAGATACTCGCACGGAAGGTTGAAACGCGATCCGTCCGCGAAGGCAATCTCCAGGATGCGGGATTTCTGGTGCAGATTGATTTCGGTGGGCCGTACTTTGGTGTCGGTGTTCATGGTGGTCCTCGTGTTGTCAGGTGCCGGCTACCCCGCCGGGCGTGGCGGGTTGGCGGTCCCATAGACCGCGAATCGGCGATGCGTACAGGTGTCTACAGGATATACCGGCTCAGATCGTCGTCCGTTGCCAGGTCTCCCAGGTAGCGATCCACGTAGGCCGTGTCTATGGTTATGGTCTCGCCGTGGTGATCAGTGGCTTCCGCGGAGATGGTTTCCAGCAGGCGCTCCATCACGGTGTGGAGGCGCCGCGCGCCGATATTTTCCGTGCGCTCGTTCACCTGCCAGGCCACCTCCGCGATCCGCGCGACACCGTCACTGGTGAAGGTGAGCGTGACGCCTTCCGTGGCCATCAGTGCCGCGTACTGCTCGGTGAGCGATGCGTCCGGCTCGGTGAGGATCCGGGTGAAGTCCGCGACGCCCAGGGCATCCAGTTCCACCCGTATCGGCAGACGGCCCTGAAGCTCCGGGACCAGGTCTGAAGGCCTGGCAAGGTGGAATGCGCCGGATGCGATGAACAGGATGTGGTCGGTACGCACCATGCCGTACTTGGTGTTTACGGTGCAACCCTCTACCAGGGGCAGCAGGTCACGCTGCACGCCTTCGCGGGAGACATCGGGGCCACTGTACTCGCCGCGTTTCGCCACCTTGTCCAGTTCGTCCAGAAACACGATGCCGTTCTGTTCGACGTTTTGCAGTGCGCGGAGCTTGAGATCTTCCTCGTTGATCATCTTCCCCGCTTCTTCCTCGCGGACCAGCTTGACGGCGTCTTTGACTTTCAAGGTGCGCGCACGGGTACGCCCACCCGAGAGGTTCTGGAACAGGCCTTGAAGCTGGCTGGTCATCTCCTCCATGCCTGGTGGGGCCATGATTTCCACTCCCACCGGGGCCACCGGGAGCTCCAACTCGATTTCCCGCTCATCGAGTTCGCCGGCGTGCAGCATCCGGCGGAATTTCTCCCGGGTAGGGGTGTCGTGCTGTACCGGCTCGGCGTTGAAGCCGACGTTGCGGGGTTGCGGGAGCAGCGCCTCCAGAATGCGCTCGTCCGCCGCCGTCCGGGCGCGCTCCTGTACCTTGCCGATCTCCTCCTCACGGGTCATCTTCACGGCGGCGTCTACCAGGTCTCGGATGATGGACTCCACGTCGCGCCCCACGTAACCAACCTCGGTGAACTTGGTGGCCTCAACCTTGATGAACGGTGCGCTCGCCAAGCGTGCGAGGCGGCGCGCAATCTCGGTCTTCCCTACACCCGTGGGCCCGATCATCAAAATGTTCTTGGGCGTGATTTCGCTGCGCAGGGGTTCGGGGACCTGTTGACGCCGCCAGCGGTTGCGCATCGCGATGGCCACGGCGCGCTTGGCGGATGCCTGGCCGATGATGTGCTTGTCCAACTCCTGGATGATTTCTCTTGGGGTCATCTCGGACATGGTGTTTCCCGCTGGATAGGCCGTGGGCGAGGCGTTGAGCCCCGGCGCCCGCGCCCTCACAGCTCCTCGATGGTGAGGTTGCGGTTCGTGTAGATGCAGATTTCCGCTGCGATTTCCAAGGCCTTTTCGACGATGGTGCGGGCGTCAAGATCGGTATTTTCCGCAAGGGCGTGGGCGGCGGCTTGGGCGTAGGGCCCACCGGAGCCGATGGCCATAAGGCTGTGCTCCGGCTCGATCACGTCACCGGTGCCGGAGATGATCAGCGATGTAGACGTGTCCGCCACCGCCAGCAGCGCCTCCAGACGCCGCAGCGCACGATCGGTCCGCCATTCCTTGGCCAACTCCACGGCGGCGCGGGTCAGGTTGCCAGAGTGCTGCTCCAGCTTGCCCTCGAAGCGTTCGAAGAGTGTGAAGGCGTCCGCGGTTCCACCCGCGAACCCGGCGAGGATACGGTCGTGGTACAAGCGGCGTACCTTGCGGGCGTTGCCCTTCAGCACCACGTTGCCCATGGATACCTGGCCGTCCCCGCCCAGGGCGACCTTGCCGTTGCGGCGTACGGATACGATGGTGGTTCCGTGAAACTGTTCCACGGACGGGGCTCCAGGCTGCGTTAAGAGATCTTCGGAAACGAAGAATTGTACACGATTCCGGCGCCGGCCACGGGGTTGCGCTGCGCCGGCGGGCCACCGTCAACGGCGCTTGCGGGCGCGCGGGTGGGCCGCGTCGTAGACCCGGGCCAAGTGCTGGAAGTCCACATGGGTGTAAATCTGGGTGGTGCTGATGTCGGCGTGGCCCAACAGCTCCTGGACCGCCCGCAAGTCGCCACTGGACTCCAGCAGGTGGCTGGCAAAGGAGTGACGTAGCAGGTGCGGATGGACCCGGCCCTGGATGCCCTGGACCTGCGCCCAGTGGCGCAGGCGTCGCTGCACCGCCCGGGGGCCTAGCCGTCGTCCCTGCCGCCCGATGAACAGGGCGTTCCCCGAGCCGGGAGTGGCCAGCTCGGCCCGGGTTGCCAGCCATGCCATCAGCGCCGCGCGGGCGTGGCGGCCCACCGGGACCACCCGGGTCTTGGCGCCCTTGCCGGTGACCCGCACCGTGCCGTCGGGCAGGTCCACGTGTTCGCAGTCCAGGGCGAGGAGTTCGGCGAGCCGCAGCCCGGAGGAGTAGAACAGCTCCATCAGGGCGCGATCCCGTTGCGCGAGGGGCCCCGAGTCACCGATGGCCAGCAGGCGGGCGATTTGGTCGACGTCGAGGGTCGACGGAAGTCGGCGCGGCCCCTTGGGGGCGGACACGTCTGCCGCCGGATTGTGTTCCACCATCCGTTCCCGGAGCAGGTAGCGGTAGAAGGCGCGTACCGCCGACAGGGTGCGTTGTACGCTGCGTCCCGACTGTCCGGCGCGGTGGCGCTGGGCGGCGAAGGCCCGGATGTCCGCACTGGTGAGGCGATCCCAGCTCGCGATGTCTCGTGCGCGACAATAGGTCGTCAGGGCCGCCAAGTCGCGCCGGTAAGCGGAGTGGGTGTGGGGAGAATAGCGGCGCTCCGTGCGCAAGTGTTCCAGAAAGCGCCGGACCCAATCGGGAGCGGGCGCCGCCACGTCGGGTTAGCCGATGTGGGGGCGCAGGCTGTGACTCACCAGCTCCGCCATATGGCGCAGGAATACGGTACCCATGGCGGGGTGGAACCGGTGCGGATCCCGGCTCCCGATGGCCAGTAGCCCGAGGGTCTGGGTGTCCGCCAGGGGCAACAAGGCCCCCGATGCGATTTCCGCCGCCGCTTCACCGAACAGGAAGTCCAACTGCTGGCGCTTCAAACGGCCGCAGACCGGACGGCGCGCGTCCAGGATCTTCGCGAAATGGACCAGCCCCGGATCGTCCGCGGCAAGGGATTTCACGTGCGTGGGCGCGCCGAGGGTGACGGGTGCGCCGATGAGGCACAGGGCGATGGCATCGGCACGGAAGTCGTCGCGCAATACCCGATCCAGGGTTTCCAGGACGTCCCGCAGGTCGGTGGCGTCGGCCAGGGCCACGCTCAACTGCTGCATGCGCCCGGTCAGCTCTTCGTTGTCGCGCGCGGTCTGCACCATGTCCATCAGCTTGCGGCGCAGCTGCTGGTTCTGCTGACGCAACACCGTGACTTGACGTTCGATCAGGGATACTGCGGTGCCGGACGGGTGCGGAACCCGCAGGATGGCCAGAAGGGGCACGTGTTTTTCAAAGAAATCTGGGTGGTTGCGCAGATACTCCACGACCGCCTCTTCGGACACTGGTTCCTCGTCGACGCCTGCCTGCCGCGGGGTGCTCATAGCTCGATCTGACCTTCGAATACCCAGACTGCCGGGCCCGTCATCCACACGGACTTCCCTTCTCCGATCCAGGATACCACAAGTTCGCCGCCGGGCAGGCCCACGGATACCCGCTCCGCGAGCAGATTCCGCAGGCGTCCGGCAACCACCGCCGCGCAGGCGCCGGTGCCACAGGCCCGGGTCTCCCCGGCACCGCGCTCGAAGACTCGCAGCCGGGCGCGGGCGGGGTCCAATACCTGTAGAAAGCCCACGTTCACCCGGTGCGGGAAGCGTGGGTGGGATTCGATGGCTGGCCCCAGAAGATCCACCGGCGCCCGGTCCACGGAATCGACTACCAGCACCGCATGTGGATTACCCATGGATACGGCGCTGACGGGCACCACCTGACCCCCGACCTCAAGATCGTAAACTGGGGCGCGGGCCGGGGCGCGGAACGGGATCTGCTCAGGCTCCAGCCGGGGAACGCCCATGTCCACCGTCACGGACCCGTCCGCTTCCAGGCGGGTCCTTATGGGGCCCGCGGCGCTCTCCAGGCGCAGCTCGCGCTTGGGAGTGATGCCGCGGTCGTGGAGGTAGCGGGCGATGCAACGCACGCCGTTGCCGCACTGCTCGGCGACGCTGCCGTCGGCATTGTAGATTCCGTAACGAAAATCCGCGTGGGGGCCGGTGGCGGCGCTTACCACCAGGAGTTGGTCGCAGCCCACACCGAGGCGCCGATCGGCCAACTGCCGGACCTGGTCGGGAGTCAGGGCCAGGGGTTGCGCCAGGGTATCCACGATCACGAAATCGTTGCCGAGCCCTTGCATCTTGGTGAAAGCTACCTGCATCCCACCCACCGGGTTTGTGATTACATGGTGTCCGGCGCCGCCCCTGACGGGTATACCCGTCAGGGGCGGCGCGCGGAGGATTAAGCCAGTATATCGGTTTGGGTTGGAGACCACAGCGTGGACTGGGCCGCCCCGGGGCGCGCTCCCGCTCCGGGCCACGGGCCACGGGCTGGCCAGATGGCGGCCGCGGCCGCACAGATGGGGGGGCGCTTTGCACCCGCGCAGGGGCGATGAATACCGGCGTCGCTACCGAAATACCCGCAATCCTTTTATACAGGGATTACACTAAGCTCCGCCCGGCTGACCACGGCCCCGGGGCGGTAGAACGTGCGGTTCCGCTTAGCGGTTGCCAACCCCGCCAATTCAGAAAACCAAAAGCGCCCCCCCGAACGACTTTCGGCATGTCGTCGTAAAGCCCGCTACACCATTGCACGATGCGGATTCAGGGAGCGGGTGCGCAAAGTGCGGAAGCAACGTCCCCGGTATCCCCCCGGTGCTGGGGTGCGTACATGGTACAGGCCTTCCAATGTTCCCCCGAAAGTCATGGCGCGCCGGTGACGCTGACCCGCGAAGGTCCCGAGGCCGACGCGCGCAGACTACGAATCGAGCAGATCTAGGCTGCTTTCTACCAACAACCTGAGCGGGCTGGTCCTCAGTGCCATTGTCGCGGCCATTGCATGAGACGCTCTCCGACCGGGAGTATCAAATATTTCTCATGATCGCTGCCGGCAAAGCGGTATCGGAGATCGCCACCGAGTTATCGCTGAGCGTCAAGACGGTGAGCACCTATCGCATTCGCCAAACGTCGATTGGAAGCATGCCCGCACCCGTCCACGCTGTGTATCGGAGGAAGGCTGCTTATCAGGTCGGGGTTTTTCCTACCGGGGAGGGGTGCCGCCGACCCGTCCGTGAATGACCACGTGCCGGTCACCAACGGTGCGCATGATAAGGTGATCCAGTCCCGCCCCGACTAGCTGGGATCGGATTTCATCCGGGCGGAACGCGGCGCACAGCGACCGGTAGAAGTCCCGCTGCAGGATCTCCGGCTCGTTCCCGGCATAGGTCTCAACCAGCGCCAGCGCATCGCGCGGCGTGGGCGGCCGCAACAGGTCCATGACGAACACCGCCGCACCAGGCCGGGCGTGGCGGCGTATGCTTTGCCACAGCACCGCCGGATTGTGGAGGTGATGGAGCAGACTATTGGAGATGACCGCGTCGTAGGACTCGGCGCGCAGCTCGTTGCCGGGCAGGATACTGTGGATCAGGCGTACACGCCGGTCCAGGCCCGCGCGCCCGATCACCTCGCGGCCGAACCGCAGCATGTTCGCAGCGCCATCCACTGCGTCCATACTGCAATTGGGAAACGCGGCGGCGAACCGCCGCGTGATGTCACAGGGGCCGCACCCGAGATCCAGCACCCGTCCGGTGAGCTCCTGCCCTGGAAAGGCCTGCTGGAAATGTTCAACGAATGAGGCGTGGGCGGTCTCGAAATCCGCCGCCGCGTAGGCCTCGGCTTGTTTCGGGTCATCCATCAGTTCTGGTTCCGGGCGGCGATCCATAGAGTGGGCACCTGTTGGCGGAAAATTCCGAATGCAGTCTTCGTGGAGGTCCGTCAGAGGTCCGGTCTTTGCAGGCTGGGTAGATCCGGGCGCTGGATTTCGGGCGGTTCGATTTGCGGGCGCTCTATCTCCGGGTGTTCAATTTCGGGGCGCGTTACCTCGGGCGGCTCCATGTGTGGGTTGCTGGCTCCCGGTTTGTCCGCCCCACCTGCATCGGGTAGGCGCGGGGCCTGGGGCGTCTCGATCCGTATCGCCTCCAGGGCCCCGTCCGGGCGCAGGCGACCGACGAATACCAGCGGGCGGCCGGCGGCCGCACGGATCCGGGCCTGGATTGACGGCTTCGCGGTCAGGGGGTAACGGATAACGATCCCATTGCTGGACAGCCGGTCGCCCCGGGGTGGCGCCGCGGCGTAGCCTTCCATCTCCACGTATTCGCCGCGGCCGCCCGGCAGCGCCCGCACCGGACGCAACTGGGTCCCTTCTGGGAGCTTGCCCAGGTAGTGACCTTCCACCCGCACCTGCTCGCCGGTACGGATAGTGTCCAGCGCAGTGGCCTTCACCGCCACCGGTTGAGTGCCGATCCGGATTACGCCGCGTTCCCGGTCGACGCCGGCGACCGTGCCTTGCAGAATGAAGCGCTGGGACGCGGGTACGCGTTGTGCGCGGTACAGCCGGGTAACCCGCGTCGCGACCCAGGCCCCGTTGCCCTTCGCGAGCGCGCTGACTGCCACCACGTCTCCCCGGTGCAATGCCACCGGTCCGTTATCAGGCCCTTCTATCCGTGCCGCAGGGGCCAGATATACTCGCTGGCCGAGCACCGTAAACCGCGCACCGGCACCGGTAACTTCGTCCACCCGGCCGAGCAGGGCGTGTTCTACCTGGATGTATTGGGCTTGGCCGGTACGGGAGCCCGGGTCCGCGCTACCCCGCACGATGACGATATCGCCGATGTGCAGGGCCTGCCCAGTGGACGGTTGCCCGTCTACGGTGACCCGGGTCGTGGCGTTCAGGAAGTATTCGCGGCCGTTGACGAAGACGCTTCCAAAGGCTTGGATCTGCCCGAAGCCGGTAATGCCGGTGCCGCCGATCCCCCCGCCGGGGGATCCGCCCAGCAGCACACCACAGAACGCTGCCAGGAACAGCCCGATCGGTAAACGCAGACGCTTAATCGGAGTCGAGCGGGTCACCACCGGTATCCTCCTCGTAGTAATACACACCTAGGCGCATCCGCCTGCGCGGTCGGCTCCCGGACTCCGTGCCCACGGTGTTCGCGCTCATCAGCCGCTGGTTTGCTTGACGTAGCAAGGGATCGGCGAGACGCATCAGCTCCGGGCGCAGTCGCTCCAATTCATCCGCGGGGATCGCGTCATGATACAGGGCGCGCTCCAGGTACGGTGCCTGGGGCGTGGACAGGTTGTGGAGCGCGGAGCGCAGGTGGTCCCCCACGTTGGCAGCCAGAAACTCCAACTTCTCCTCCGCCACTGGCGAGACGTAGGCAGTGCGCAGCAACCGGATCTGCCCGCCCGGGGCCTCCTCCGCCACGCCGACCCGCAGCAGTTCATCCAGCACCGACCTGGCTCGGAGGTCCGCCTTGACGGAGCGCACCAGCGCCTCGAAACTGGGCCCGCCGCGCGGGTCACGCAGGGGAACCGGACGCGGTTCTCCCGCGGCGTCCAGGTAGTCCGGATCAGACACCCAGGTCCCGACCACGCGGGCCGCCACATTGACGCCCCTGCGTGGTGCCGACGCACCACCATCCTCGGCCAGCTCGTCCTTCAAGCGTTTGATTTCTTTGCGATGAATGCCGGTGAGTAGGCTCAAATGGCTATCCGTGAGCCGACCACGGGTCCCCGCCCCATGCTCCGCTTCCGCTTCGCCCACATAGAGCGGCTTGAGGAGTTCGCACAGCGCGGGGTAACCCCAGCCCTGGCGAATCAGATAACGCACCAGGGGCCGCAGCAGTTCCACCAGCGCCGATTTGAGAGTGGCTTCCAGCATGGTCCCCACGGGGCCGGTGTGTGACCGGCTTCACAGCTTCAAGCTTGACGGTTGACCGTGGGTAAATTTCCCACTATGATGCACATTGTATCAATTATAAGTGAAATGTAAAGGGTATATGGGTTTTAGTAGCGGGAAATATTACCACAATGGTTCGTCGCCGCTGGGGGGCCGGAGGCGTCGGATGGTCACTCGGGACATGGCAGAGGAGATCGAAATGCGTCGCAAGCAATTGGCAGTGGCCCTGGTGACGGCAGCCGCCCTGACGGCGGGGGCTGCCCAGGCCGCCCAGGGGACTCCGTCCACCACCGTGGGGGTACAGCCTTCGTTCTTTGAGGGCAATTTCGGTACCACCAGCAACGTTCAGATCTGGTACCTGCCCACGTACATCAAATATCGGGACCGCAATGCCCAATTGAAGCTCACCATTCCGTACATCACGGTCAAGAGCAGCGGGGCGCTGGTGTCTGGTGGCACCGTGATCGGCAAATCCGGCCAGGGCGCCAGCCAGACCAGCAGCGGACTGGGGGACATCTGGCTCGAAGGCGACTACACGCTGCGGGGCAGCGGTGCCATGCCTGATCTGGTTCCCTACGCCAAGGTCAAATTCGGTACCGCTTCCCGTTCGAAGGGTTTAGGCACGGGCGAGAACGACTATGAGTTCGGCATGGGGGCCAATGCCGTATTGGGTACCCGCCTCTTCCCGTTCGCCCAGGTGGGATACCGAGTCGTTGGGTCTCCGCCCAATCTCGCCCTACGCAATATCGTGACCTACGAAGCCGGTGGAAGCCTGCGGGTCGCGGAGGGGCAATTCTTTACCCTGATGTATTCCGGCCATCAGTCGGAGCAAGCCGGTTTCCAGCCGACGTCCGATGCACTCGTCGCCTGGAATTATGACCTGAGACCTGGAACCGGGGTCCAGGTGTTCGGTGACCTGGGGCTGAGCAGCGGAAGCCCGGACTACGGCGTCGGCCTCGGGGCACACGTTCGGTTCTGATCTCAATGGCAAGGAGGTACGTATCATGAAATGCAGTATGAAACGTTATCTGTTGGTATCGGCCCTGTCCGCACTGGGTCTGGTGGCAGGTCCCGCCGTGGCGGCCAGCGCTAGTGCCAGTGTCCACCTGTCCGCCGCGGCGGCCGCCGATCAGGGTGGCCTGCGCGACAGCAACTCCCTAGTCGTCGCTGCCGCGACGCCCGCGGACCCCAATGCCCCGGGAGACGCCGCGACTCCAGCGGTTCCTGGCAATGCTACCGCAGAGAGTCAGGTGGAGATGAACCGCCCGGTGGAGCAGGGGCCCGACATGGACCGTCCCCACGCCGACAGGCCTGACATCGACAAGCCTGACGTCGACAAGCCTGAGATTGAGAAACCCGAAATCGAGAAGCCCGAGATCCAGAGGCCAGAGATCCAGAGGCCAGAGATCGATCGTCCCGAGATCAACCGGCCGGAAGTCGACTGAGCTGTCAAGTGGCCCGGGGACGGCGGCGCCTCGCTTTCCCCGGGCTTTTTTTACAATCTGGCGTTAAACACCATGCTCGGACAGTCCCGAGCCCGTATCTCTCCGCCATCATGCTGTGATCCACCCCCGCACGTGCCGAATACTGGTGAGAGTTGCGCGCTCGTCCAAAGCGGCTCAGGGGGGTACAGACTCTCCCTCCAGCAGCGCCTCCAGGGTTTCTCGGGACCGTACCAGCCAGGACCCGGCCCCGTCCACCAGCACCTCCGCGGCCCGTGGCCGCGTGTTGTAATTGGAGCTCATGGAAAAGCCGTAGGCCCCGGCGCTGCGCACCGCCAGGAGGTCGCCGGGCGCGATCGCGAGGCGTCGCTCCTTACCCAGGAAGTCCCCAGTTTCACAGACCGCACCCACCACGTCGTAGTCTTGTGGAGCCAGACCGGCGCGGGGTTCGACGGGCAAAATTTCGTGCCAGGCACCGTACAGGGCTGGGCGCACCAAGTCGTTCATCGCCGCGTCCACGATGGCGAAATTGCGGTGGCTGGTGTGCTTGAGATACTCCACCCGGGTAAGCAGTACCCCCGCGTTGGCGACGATCGCCCGGCCCGGCTCAATCAGCAGTTCAAAATCCCGGCCACTGAGGGCTTCCAACAGCGTGCGGATGTACTGGTCCGGAGGCGGGGGGCATTCGTCCCGGTAACGCACCCCCAGGCCACCTCCGAGATCCAGATGCCGGATGGAGATGCCCTCGTTCTCCAGTTGATCCACCAGCTCCAGGATCCGCCTCAGGGCGGCGACGAAGGGTCCCGTGTCCGTGAGCTGCGATCCGATGTGACAGTCCACGCCCACTACCTCCAGGTGGCGGGCGTGGGACGCGCGCCGGTACAGCGCAAGGGCGCTCGCCACGTCCACGCCGAATTTGTTCTCCTTCAGCCCAGTGGCGATATAAGGGTGGGTTCCCGCATCCACGTCCGGGTTGACCCGCAGGGACACTGGAGCCCGCAGACCCAATTCCTGCGCGATCTGTTCCAGCCGGTCCAGCTCCGCAGCGGATTCCACATTGAAACAGCGGATGCCGACCTCCAGCGCGCGGCGCATCTCGTCCGCCCGCTTGCCCACGCCGGAGAACACGACCTTCCCGGGGTCCCCGCCGGCGCGCAGCACGCGCTCGAGCTCCCCCACCGAGACGATGTCGAAACCGGAGCCCAGGCGGGCCAGTACACCCAGGATCCCCAGATTGGCGTTGGCCTTGACCGCGTAACACACCAGATGGCGGCGTCCCGCCAGGGCCCGATCGAAGGCGTGCCAGTGCCGCTCGACGGTGGCCCGGGAGTACACATAGCACGGCGTGCCATGCGCCGCGGCCAGCTCGACGAGATCCACCTCTTCGGCAAACAAACGCCCGTCACGGTAGTGGAAGTGATCCATCGGCTGGGGCAGGAGTCTTAGGGTTGAGGTGCCGGGCGGGGCGGTTCGTGGGCCCTACCGTGGTCCGAATGCTGAGCCGGCTGTGCCGCGGGCGGCAAATACAAAGGGCCCTTCTGGCCGCAGCCGGACAAGGGCGCGGCGACCAGCACGGCGGCGAGGATCCATGGCAGAATACGGGGCAGTTGGTCGGGCATGGGGTTGCGGCAGCCGCTTGGGTCTCAGGAAGTCCAGAGTATAAGCCGGTTCAGGACCTCGTCACCATGGACACATCGGACCACAGCCCATGAACGGCCTGGAGCTGATCGCCGCCCTGGCGATGCTGGTGGGTCTGCTGTTGCTGTATCTCGGGGGCCGTGGTCTGCGCCGGCGCCGCCTACTGTTGGGCGGGTTGGCGGGTGCCGGTGGATTGGCCACGCTGGCGGCGGCGGGTTTACTGATGGCGCTGGCGGTCAATCTCTACACCTACCAGCGGCTGACTGCGGAACAGCCGGTTGCGGAGCTCGCGTTTTCCCGGCTCGGGCCGCAGCACTACCGCGTGCGGCTGGTGCGCCCGGGTGTCCCGCCGGCCAACTTCGAACTGGAAGGCGACCAATGGCAGCTCGACGCGCGGATCCTGAAATGGCGCGGCGTCGCGGTATTGCTAGGCCTCGACACCCGTTATCGTCTGGAGCGCCTCAGCGGGCGTTATGCCAGCCTCGTCCAGGCCCGCGACGGCTTCCACAGCGTATACGATCTGGCGCCGGCCGGAGGGTTGGATCCGTGGTCATTGGCGCGACGCTACGAGCGGTGGCTCCCGTGGGTGGATGCCTACTATGGAAGTGCCACCTATCTGCCCATGGCCGATGGCGCGGTTTACACAGTCTCGGTCACCACCTCCGGATTGCTCGCGCGGGCGCAGAACCGTCCCGCGCGGCGTGCCGTGGAGGGTTGGCGATGAACCGCGGTGCCCGCGCCGGCGTGGGTTTCCCGGTGCCGCTCTTGACCGCAGGCCGATTCTGTTGATCGACTATGCGGACTCCGACGCCTGCCTGGAGCTTGAGCCTGCTGGCCCAGTGACGGCCAGCGTCATCTGGTTGCACGGCCTGGGGGCCGATGGGCATGATTTCGTGCCGGTGGCACCGGAGCTGAAACTGCCGCCCAGCGCCGGGATCCGCTTCGTCTTTCCCCATGCCCCGTACCGGCCGGTAACGATCAATGGCGGCATGCGGATGCGTGCCTGGTACGACATCGTGCCGGCGCCGCCGGGATGGCGCGAGGATCCGCAAGGAATCCGCGAATCCGCAGACCGGTTGCGGGACTTGATCCAGCGCGAGGTACAGCGCGGCGTACCCACCCGGCGCCTGGTCCTCGCCGGCTTTTCCCAGGGCGGCGCGGTAGTTCTGCATACGGCGTTGCGCTACCCGGAGCGGCTCGCGGGGGTCCTTGCCCTGTCCACCTATCTACCCATGGCGGAGACCTGCGCTGCCGAGATCCAGCCGCCGGGCCGGGATGTACCGATCTTCATGGCCCATGGCAGTGACGACCCGGTGATCCCGTTGGCGGCGGCCGAGCGCTCGCGACGGGAGTTGGCCGGTTTGGGTTGTCGTGTCGAGTGGCGTTGTTACCCGATGCCCCACTCGGTGTGTCCCACCGAGGTGCAAGACATCGGGCGGTGGCTGCGGAAGATCCTGGCGCCCGATAAAATCCCGGGGGCATGAACTGCCGGGTGTCAGCCGCTGCGCTCGGGGGCCAACTGTCCTAACGCACGGTTGAGACGCTCCTCGATTTGTTTCTTGTAGTTCAGGAAATGGATGGTCTGAAGCACGCCTTGGGTATCTGAGCCGAGGGTCGCGCGGGGCAGATCGATATCGGTTATGTAGATCGGATAGCGCTCGCCCCCCTGCCTGCGCTGCAGAATGTGGCGCGTGAATTCCTGATAGACCTCATCCCCGTACTGGAGTGAAGAAAATTCCCGGTGGTCGCAGTAAAACGTGTAGTCGGTATGATCTCCGACGGAATGCGCAATCACCTGCACGTCAAAATAATTCCGCGCCGGTTTCGGCCGTACATATCGCGCCGGTTCCACATGCCAGTGCTCAAGCCCGGTCTTGACGATCCGGTAATACTCGACTTCATCGCGTCCCGCCACCCCAGGTTGGCCCCCGGGTGGCGGCGCGCGCCGATGCCGCACCGCTTCGAGGAAGCGTTGAAACTGACTGAGGAGCGCAGTCTCGTCGTCGAACGCCAGGGCTTGGTGGAACAGAGATGCGCGTTCGTCCACCACATAGATATCAGCCCGATCGCCGTTCAGGTGATAGAAAAACTGCACGACCCCAGGGCGGTTCGTTTCGAAGATCAGGGGCAGGGGTGTCTCGCGCAGGGTTTGGGGGTCGACGATTACCGGACTGAAGTCGTCCTGTGGCGCGGCGAGCCGATCGAGCAGCCCCGTGAGAGAGACGACCTGATCCCACCTGGGCACCCGGTTCTCCGGCTGCAGGACGTAGTAGCGGTGCCCGACCCGCAACACATAGCGGGCCGTGTCCGATTTACAGAGCCCGTAGAAGCAGTTCACCACGTCCTGGAACAGGCCCTCGATGCGCTGCCCGATCAGCGATCCGCGCGTGGACGACAGGCAGTAGGTGGCGGGGACGCGCGGGACCACGCCACTGCCTTGGGGTGCCCAGGCCAGGTAGTCGCACAGGCAGTCCAGCAGTGCGTTCTCACCGCAATAGCGGAAGGTCAATACCTCCTGCCAACTGGTCAGCACCACCAAATCGAAGGTTACGGACAGGTTTTCCCACCGGCCTCCGTAGCACAGAGCATCCGTCCGGTTGCTCGTCAGGTGCATCCCCTGTCGGGTCAGGTGGGCCATGGGATCGATGCCGAGGTTGACGAACAACAACGCATGCAGGACTCGCGGGGAACGTGCCAGCTCCTCGATCCGAGCGTCTCCGAGGGAGATCGTCGGGAAGCTGCGGTGCAGGCACCCCAATACCCCGTGCAGTTCGCTGTGGCTCACTTCGCAGTCGCGAGTGTGCAGCCCGATCACCGTGCCGTGGTCCACGAGTTTGTTGAAGTAACACCAGGTGAGGAGTTCTACCAGTCCGTGCGCGCGTTTCAATGGCGCGTCCCGGCGCGCCTGCTCCTCGTCTACCTCGTCCCGGAACAGTAACCATTTCTGCTGGTCGGTCCCGCTCTCCGCTTGGTGGATCGTCAACCGTTCCTCAACGAGATTGGATGAGATGCCTGGGTTGATGAACTCGATTTTTCCGGCCTTGCGTTCAAAAGCCGCGTAGAGTTTGCGGCCCAGAGTATTCAGATCCAATGGGTCGATGGATGGGTGCTCGCCATGTTCACGGGCGAAATCGGAGAGCATGCGGTAGCTGCCGGTGAGCTGGTCCACCAGCATCCGGCGCTCCTCGAGAACCCGGTGGATCTTCCACGACGCGCGCGTGTCCAGTACGTGCAGGTCAACTGGGGTCCATCCCCATTCGCGTGTGAGGGCGCGCATTACCTCCCGGCGGTGGCTGGTGCGCGACGGAAGGCCCGGCTCACTCAGCCGCTCGTTGACCTTGAAATAGAAGCAACGCCGGGACAGTTCCACCCGCGCTTGGTCGCCGCGGCTCCGCAGGTGCTCTTCGACCTTGGCGGCCATCATGACATAAGGGTCGAGGCGGTCCAGATCGGTTTCGCCTTCGTACACCGCCCGCTTGAAGCGCAGACTCAGCAGGTCCACGTTTGGGTATTCGGTGGCGTAGGCTTCCATGAGCAGGATCTTGATCATCGATTTGTAGGGCGAATCGATCGCCTTGTAGAGCTGCCACAGCGACGCCCCCAGAAACTCACCCGGTGGTATATGCGCGAGGCCTCCGAAATCGATATCCTCGTTCGCGTGCACAAAACGACGACGCTTCAAGTCCCGCACATAGTCGTCGTAGTAGGCCTCCGCCTCCGGCGGGACCAGCCACCATACCGGGAAACGTCCGGCGAGAAGCAGGCCGGTGCGGTAGAACTCGTCGAGCAGGAGTTGGTGCTGAATATTGCCGCTGCTGTCCGTGGACAGAGGCTCCTCGCCACCGTTGCGGAATCGCTCGGCGTCTATAATGAAGAAGTGGACCTCCAGGGCCAGGCTGCGGGCCCACTGGCTGATCTGCTGGGCTTTGCGGCGCAGGGCGGTGCGCTGGTCGCGGTTGAGGCCCGGGTGGTGGCAGACCCATACATCGAAGTCGCTCTTCTCAGAATAGGCGATGGTGCCGCTGCTGCCCATCAGATAGAGGGCGAATATCTGATAGGACGGCAGTGCGCGCTTCTGATACTGGAAGCTGCGCGCCAGTTGGTGGGCCGCTTCAACGCTGCGTTTGGCCGGAGAGTAGTCCGAGATCCCGTACGGGGTTTGCTTGGAGACGTAGCCCGGCAGGAGCGCGTGGTTGGTGTGGAACAGCAGCGGCAGCATATCCAGGAAAGAGCGTTGCCTCGGGCGCAGGGCGCCCCGCAGGCGCTGCAAGCGCTCCCGGTTGATGGCATAAAAGCGCCGTTTGATCTGCCGCAGATCGACGTCGTCGGTGAAGCGCCGGTGCGTGAGAACGTTTGCCACCATGGTGCCGTGGATATCGGCAACTGTGACGGAATCTACAGTCCGGACCCCGTTGCAGGGTACGGTGATTATCTGCAATCAAATGAATTTACGATGCTTTACGCCGATTCGGCGTGCGCCACCCAGCCGGGGAGATTGGCGGGCCACGACCCTTTCCAAGCCCCACGCGTACAACCCTACACTAGCCGATGCGTGCGCGCGCGCGCTGGATCGCGGCCCGGACCTGCCGGGGCGCGGTGCCCCCCACATGGTCGCGGGAGGCCACCGATCCTTCCAGCGTCAGTACCTCGAAGACGTCCGCGCCGATGACCTCGGAGAAGCGGCGCAGTTCCTCCAGAGTGAAATCCGCAAGATCTTTGGCCTCGTCCAGTCCGTAGCGCACCGCGCGCCCGACGGCCTCATGGGCGTCCCGGAACGGGACGTTCCTGCGTACCAGATAGTCGGCAAGGTCCGTGGCAGTGGTATAGCCACGGCGTGCCGCTTCGTACAGGCGCTCGCGCTTGACCCGCAGTTGCGGCAACATCTCGGTAAACGCGCGCAGCGCGCCGCGCAGGGTATCGACTGTATCGAACACCGGCTCCTTGTCCTCCTGGTTGTCCTTGTTGTACGCCAGGGGTTGGGCCTTCATCAGTGTGAGCAGCGCCATCAGGTGTCCTATCACCCGCGCGCTCTTTCCGCGCACCAGTTCCGGGACGTCGGGATTTTTTTTCTGCGGCATGATGGACGAGCCGGTGCAGAACCGGTCCGGCAGGTCCACGAAATCGAACTGGGCCGATGACCACAGGACGAGTTCCTCCGCGCAGCGCGACAGGTGGGTCATCAGGAGCGCTGCGCAGGAGGCGAACTCAATGGCAAAGTCGCGGTCGCTCACTGCATCCACGGAATTTTCCGCGATTGCATCGAACTCCAGTAATTGGGCCGTATACGCGCGGTCGATGGGGAACCCCGTGCCCGCCAATGCCGCGCTTCCCAGGGGCAATACGTTCACGCGCCCACGGCAGTCGGCGAACCGCCCACGGTCGCGTTCCAGCATCTCGAACCAGCACATCATGTGGTGCCCGAAGGTGATCGGCTGGGCTGCTTGCAGGTGTGTGAACCCAGGCATGATGGTGTCCGCCTCCCGCTCCGCTATATCGAGCAGCGCGGATTGCAGGGCGCGAATCTGCTCGCGTATTGTATCGATCTGTGCGCGGACGTACATGCGCATGTCGGTGGCGACCTGATCATTGCGCGAGCGACCGGTGTGCAGTTTCTTGCCGGGGTTGCCGATGCGTTCGGTAAGCCGCGCCTCAATATTCATGTGGACGTCTTCCAGGGCTGGCGACCACGCGAAATCCCCGCGCTCGATGTCCTGCAGGATCTCCTCGAGGCCACGCACGATTGCCGCGCACTCTTTCTGGTCGAGGACGCCCACCTTTGCCAGCATGCGCGCATGGGCGATGGAGCCCTGGACATCACAGGCATACAGGCGCCGGTCGAAGGATACCGAGGCGGTGAACGCCTCCACGAAGGCGTCGGTGGGTTCCGTAAACCGCCCACCCCAGGGTTTTTCAGGTGCGTCGTCGTTCATGGTTCCAGCGCAGGGGCCGCTATACTGGCCCGCAGTATAGCAAGTTTCCCGACGCCCGTTCCCCGGGCCGGCGCCGCACACGGACCGGGGGGTGGTATGTCCTGGAGGAGCGGGTTCCGTGGTCAGTGGCCGCCTGTCCAAGCTGGACGACCAGCTGTTTCTGCCCAATTTCTGTGACGTGCGCACGGTGTTCGTCGTCGTCGTGCTCGCGGAGCTGCTGGCGTTGGTGCTGGTATTGGCCCCGCCCCGTTACAGCACCGATCTGTGGAGCGACCTCAGCTTGGTGTCACTGTTTATACAGTGGGTGGCTTTGGGCAGCGCGGCCCTGCTGTGTGCGTTGCGCCGCCGGCTGGCGCGCCTCGAGAACACCCGCGCCGGCTGGGTGAGCTACGGACTTCTGTTGGCGGTGACCTTGATTGTTAGCGAAAGTGCCTACTGGCTGCTGCAGCTCAACAGCCTCCATTATGGCGGTGTGGGGCAGGGGCACCTGGGCTTTGTGTCGCGCAACCTGCTGGTGGCCTCTATTGTCAGTGCGGTGGTTCTCCGTTACTTGTATATACAGCACCAATGGAAGCGCAACGTGCAGGCAGAAGCGCAGGCCCGGGTGCAGGCGCTGCAGGCGCGCATCCGTCCCCACTTCCTGTTCAACAGCATGAATACCATCGCCAGCCTGACCCGCGAGCGGCCGGATCTGGCGGAGGAGGCCGTGGAGGACCTCGCCGATCTGTTTCGGGCGAGTCTGGCGGCCCCCGGTCAGCGCGTGAGCCTCGGCGACGAACTCACCATGGCGCGACGCTATCTCCATATCGAGGAACTCCGGCTCGGTAAGCGCCTGCAGGTGGACTGGCAGCTCAACGACCTGCCCCTGGATCTGCCCGTCCCACCCTTGATCCTGCAACCGCTGTTTGAGAACGCCATCTACCATGGAATCGAACCGCGACCCGAGGGCGGTATGATCCGGGTGGAAGGGGTGCGGACCGGCAACCAGGTGACACTGCGCCTGCGCAATCCGGTCCCGGAGCGTGCGGCAACCACGGTGCGCCGCGACGGGAATCACATGGCCCTGGACAATATCCGCCAGCGTCTGGAACTGGCCTACGGTACCCAGGGGGCCCTATCAGTGCGCGAGGCCAACGGCGAGTTCGAGGTATGTCTCCATTTGCCCGCCGACGGTGTTTTGGAGTAGCGCGTGGCGGGAGTTTTTCGGGAGCCGCGGGTTGGGTATGCCACGATGAAAATTCTGATCGCGGACGATGAGGCGCCGGCGCGGCGCCGATTGCGCGCCCTGGTGGAGGAACTCGACGGTCACACGGTGCTCGGGGAGGCGGCCGACGGGCGCGAGGCCTTGATGCGGACCCACGAGTTGGATCCGGACGTCCTCCTTCTGGACATCCGGATGCCGGGGATGGACGGGTTGGAGGCCGCGCGCCATGTGGCCGGCCTGGAACATCCCCCGGCGGTGATTTTCACCACCGCCTACGGGGACCATGCCTTGGAGGCGTTCGAGGCCCACGCTGTGGACTATCTGCTCAAACCGATACGCAGGCAGCGCTTGGCGGCGGCATTGGATCGGGCGCGGCGCCTGACCCGCGCCCAGCTGGGGGTGCTGGGTGTGCACCGGCAGGAGGCCCCGGCGCGCACCCACCTCTGCGCCCGGCTGCACGGGGCGCTGGCTCTCATCCCGGTGGCCGAGATCCGGTGCCTGCAAGCGGGCCAGAAGTATGTGACGGTGCGGGACGCGGATCGGGAGGTGTTGATCGAGGAGAGCCTCAAGGGCCTGGAGCAGGAGTTCGGCGACCGGTTTCTACGGATCCACCGCAACGCCCTAGTGGCGTGGGCCTATGTCACGGGCCTGGAACGGGACGTGCTGGGACGGGTCTGCGTGCGACTGCGGGATGTGGTCCTGCCCCTGGAGGTGAGCCGGCGACACCTGCCCCAGGTGCGCCGCGCGCTCCGGGCGGCCGCGCCGCGCCGCGACTGACGCGCGCCGACGCGCGTGTGGCCACGTAAGCGAAGGTCAGGACCAGTTGCTCTCAGTATCCGGTCAGGGTTGGGGCGCGGGGACGGTTGCCCGCGAGGCCAGATCCTCGCTCAGCCGTTTACGGGCGGTCTCGATGGCCGTGTCCAAGTACGCCCCGTAAAAGTCCAAGCTGCTGAGTCCCACCAGCCG
This sequence comes from Chromatiales bacterium 21-64-14, assembly GCA_002255365.1. NCBI lineage: Bacteria > Pseudomonadati > Pseudomonadota > Gammaproteobacteria > Chromatiales > Chromatiales bacterium 21-64-14. The sequence goes on along the minus strand of NCBI01000002.1, from coordinate 101,542 downwards.
TGGCGCCAACTCCCGCCCCGCCGAATCCAGGAACACGACCACCGGAGTGAACCGTATCCCGTAGCGGCGGGCCAGATCGGCCACCGGCAACGGGTGGCCCTGGAAGTCCAGAATGGTGGCGCCACTGTCGATTTCCACCTTGCGGATCAGAATTTTTCCGGTGTATTCCTTGCTGAGGAGCATAGGATTCAGCACTCGGTGTTCCAGGATCCGGCAGTAGCGGCAGTCGCTGGCGGCGAATTCCAGCACGATGGGCATGCGTCCCGCGGCGGCCTCACGCCCCAAGGCCTGGAAATCATGGGGCTCCCGAACCGTCGGCGGGGCCGCGACCGCGAGCGGGCCCCACGCCGCCAGCAGGAGCGCCAGACATACCCCGAACGCCCGTGTTTTCCGCTTGCTGATCATAGACCCGCCATCTCCGCGACTGACTTCACCCAATATCAACCTAGACGCACCGCCGTGAGATTGATTCCACCCCGGGTGATCTAGAACGGATTTGCCTCTGGATCGCCCAGGGCATAGGATTGGGTCCACAGCACCTCGATTTTCCAGGATTTTCTATGTCAAATCATGTAGTTTCTGTCTTGTGGTGGTGGTGATGAAGGGCCCTGATCTACGTATTGCCACGCGTAAAAGCCCCCTGGCCTTATGGCAGGCCCAGTGGGTCCGGGATCAGCTCTGCCGACTGCACCCCGGGCTCCGGGTGGAATTGCTCCCCATGCAGACCCGCGGTGACCGCATCCTGGATAGCCCTCTATCTAAGATCGGTGGCAAGGGTCTTTTCCTGAAGGAGTTGGAGGAGAGCCTTCAGGACGGGCGGGCGGATCTCGCCGTCCATTCCATGAAGGATGTGCCCGCGGAGTTGCCCGCGGGGCTGGCGCTTCCGGTGATCCTTCCACGGGAGGACCCCCGGGATGCGTTCCTGTCCCGCTATGGAAAGGTCGCAGCGCTGCCTGCGGGCGCCCGGGTGGGTACTTCCAGCTTGCGCCGAATCTGCCAGCTCCGGGCCCGGCGCGGCGACCTGGAGGTCATCGATCTGCGCGGGAATGTGGATACCCGTCTCGCCAAGTTGGAACGCGGGGACTACGACGCGGTGGTCCTGGCGGCGGCGGGGCTCAAGCGCCTCGATCTGGGGCACCGGATCGGTGCGATCCTGGCGCCGGAGGAAAGTCTGCCGGCTGTGGGCCAGGGGGCGGTGGGCATTGAATGCCGGCAGCAGGACATGCGGGTGCTGGACTGGATCCTGCCCCTGGATGACCGTCCTACCCATATGCGTGTGGCGGCCGAGCGGGCGTTCAGCGCGCGGCTCGGCGGGGGCTGCCAAATCCCGATCGCGGGCTACGCGGAGTTGGAGGGTGAACGCCTGTGGCTGCGCGGGCTGGTGGGGCGTACCGATGGCCGCGAGCTGGTGACGGGGGAGGTCCGGGGTGCCGCGCACGCTGGCGAGGACTTGGGCCGCGCGCTGGCGGAAGACCTGTTGGCACGGGGTGCCGATGAGATCCTGCGCGACCTGTTCGCCGGTTGACCGGCTTGCGGGTCCGCGCGCAGAGGGGGAACGGGATGGAAGACCATGGCGCAGCGCAGGGACCCCTGTCCGGTGTCGGGATATTGGTTACCCGTCCGGCGCACCAAGCGGAGCCCCTGTGCGCGTGCATCGAGACCCAGGGGGGGCGGGCGATCCGCTTCCCGGTGCTGGAGATCCTGGATCCAGAGGATCGTGCGCCGCTTCTGGAGGTGATCGACCGCCTGGACCAGTTCGATCTGGCGATCTTCATCAGTCCCAACGCGGTGATCAAGGCAATGAATCTCATCCTTGGCCGCCGCCAGTGGCCGTCGGCGTTGCGGCTCGCCGCGATCGGTAGTGGTTCCGCGAAGGAGTTGGCGCGTTTCGGTCGGGCACCGGATATCCAGCCCGCGCGCCGCTTCAACAGTGAAGCCCTGCTGGCCCTGGAGGAAATGCAAACGGTGACTGGACAGCGCATCGTGATCTTCCGCGGCGATGGCGGCCGGGAGGTGCTGGGGGATGAACTGCGCCGTCGCGGGGCGTGGGTGGAATATGCGGAGGCCTACCGGCGTGGGCGGCCCGCCGCGGACGTGGGCCGACTCATGCGCCATTGGGCACGGGGCGAAGTGGACATCATCACTGTTACCAGCAATACCGGACTGCGTAACCTGTTTGAGCTGGTGGGTAAACTGGGTCAGCAGTGGCTGCGCCGGACTCCGCTGGTGGTGGTGAGCCGCCGCGGGGTGGAGCTGGCCCGGGAACTCGGGTTCAGGGATCCGCCCATCGTGGCGGACAGTGCCGACGACGCAGCCCTGTTAGCGGCCTTGAACGCCTGGGCCCGCGCCCGCGGGCAAGACTGATATGCGAGCCGAGCGCCGCGACCGGCCGCGCGTTACACCGTATACGCAATCCGTTACCATCCTTAGGAGACCGCCCGCCATAGGCCGAAATGCGTGGACCGGGAACCCGGCGGGGCGGTGTGGCCCGGATCCGATGGAACGGGTTTCGACCGGGCCCGGCACCAAGGGAGATCGGCATGAGTGAAGCACAGACGGAACCTCCCCGGGGCGGGGAGACCGGGGTGGACCGCCCGCCGGCGGGGTTCGACACCTCTCCTTCGTCCGGCGCCCGGGGCGGCGTGGCCATAGCCGTGGCCGCACTCCTGCTGGCCCTCGTTGCCGTGGGCGGAGGCGCCTACTTGGCGTGGGTGGGGCGCAATGAAGTCCGCGTGCAACGGGTGTGGCAGGTGGCGGCCCAGGGGCGGATGGAAACACTGCAACGGCAGCTCCAGGACACCTCGCAGCGTTTGGCACGTAGTGTTGAGGCCCAGGAGTCGCGTGATCGGGGCCTGGATCAGGCGCTCGCCTCTTTGGGGGAGCGGCTCGGGCGCGACCCGGGTGGTTGGCGGGTGGCGCAGGCCAAGTACCTGATATGGGTGGCCAACCAACGGGTGCAGTTGAGTCGCGACCCGGCCACGGCGCTGACGGCGCTGGCTGGCGCGGATGAGGAACTGCAGGCCCTGGGGGATCCCGCGTTCCGTGCGGTGCGGGAACGCATCGCCGCGGAGATCGCGGCGCTGCGTGCCGTTCCGCAGACCGACATCACCGGCATCGAGTCACGTCTCGCGGCCTTGATCCGGCAGGTTGACGGGTTGCCGCTGGCGGGCGCCGAACCGCCGCACGCCGGTGCGGGCCCCGCACCGCGCGCTGTTGCGCCTGGTGGATGGAGGCAGGCATTGCGGCAGGCGGGCGAGGGTCTACGCAGCCTGGTGGTCATCCGGCGTACCGACCATCCACCCCGGCCGATGTTGCCGCCGGATCAACAGTATTTCCTCCAACAGAATCTCGAGATTCAGCTTCAGACTGCGCGACTCGCGCTGCTGCAGGGCGCGACGTCGGTGTATCGGGACAGCCTGAGCACCGCGCGCGGCTGGGTGCGCACCTACTATCAGACCGATGCCGCCGGTACCCAGCGCTTTCTCCGGGAACTGGATCAGCTGGCTACGGCGCCGGTGGCCGCCCGGCTACCCGATCTGTCCGGGTCCCTGCGCCTGTTGCGCCGTGTGGCCGCGCAGCGCTACGGGTCGGGCGGGCGTCCGGCCACGGCCCCGGCGGCAGGGACTGCAGGGGGCGCCGCGCAATGAAGTTTCTCGCTGTGTTGCTGGTGACGGTACTGGCCGCGGTGGGCGTGGCGGTTCTGGTGCTGCACGACCCCGGTTACGTGCTGATCGGCTACGGGCATTGGACCTTGGAGACCACCCTCTCCCTGGCGGTGCTGGTGCTCCTGTTGGGGTTCGGGATCGGCTATTACCTCATACGCGGGCTCACGGGGCTGCGGGGTATTCCGGGCCGGGTCCAGTCGTGGCGCCAGCAGCGCCGCGCACGCCGTGCCCAGGCCCTGCTCACCCGCGGGTTGCTGCAACTGGCGGAGGGGCGCTGGCCGGAGGCGGAAGGCACGCTCATCAAGGGCGCACGCCACAGCGAGACCCCACTGCTCAGCTACCTCGCGTCTGCTCGCGCGGCCCAGCAGCAGGATGCGCACGAACGGCGTGATCAGTATCTGCGCCTGGCCCACGAGAGCATGCCCGATGCGGACATGGCCGTCGGTCTTACCCAAGCGGAGCTGCAGATTGCCCATCGCCAGTGGGAGCAGGCCTTGGCCACCCTTACTCACCTGCGCACCATCGCGCCCCGCCATGCCCATGTTCTGAAGATGCTCATGACCCTCTATAGTGAACTGCGGGACTGGCAGCATCTGCGCGATCTGCTGCCGGAACTGCGCCGTCGCCGGGTGGTCGCGCCGGCGGAGGCCGACCGGCTGGAGCTGCAGATCCATCGGGAATTGCTGGACCGCGCCGCGGGCACCCGGGATCTGACGCGTTTGCGTGGATGCTGGGCACAGGTGCCGCGCCGCCTGCGCCAGACCGAGGCCTTGTTGCTGGCCTATGCAGGGCACTTGGCTGCCCTGGAGGCATATTCCGAAGTGACCGAGCTGGTGGAGGGCGCCCTCCGGCGGGATTGGAGCGAGCCGCTGGTGGCCTTCTACGGTACTCTCTCTCCCCCAGATCCCGCGCGCGCGCTGTCCCGTGCCGAGGGTTGGCTCAAGGGACACGAGACCAACCCGGAACTGTTACTGGCCCTGGGGCGGCTGTGTGTGCGCAACCGGCTTTGGGGCAAGGCTCGCAGCTACCTGGAGGCGAGCATCGGCGTGCGGCCGCGTCCCGCCGCCTACCGGGAGCTCGGCTGGTTGCTGGAACAACTCGAGCAGCGGGACGCGGCCCTGGAGTGCTACCGCAAGGGCATGGCCCTGGTCGTGGGTGGGGACGCGGAGCCCGGCCTTCAGGCCACGTTGCCGCCGCGGGTGCCGCGCCCGCCACACCGGGCGCCGCTGGCCCAGGTTCCCTACCCCGGTCCGTGAGAACCTAAGGGCGACGCACTCCGATGGGCGACCCGGGTTACGCGACCGTACTGCGGGAGTCCCGCGCCGGCTCGAAAGAATCGTAATACAGGTGATCGAAGGGCAGACCGTGGGTGCGGAACGCCTGCTTGGCGGCTTCGATCATGGGGGGTGGGCCGCTCATGTAGACCTCGTAAGCACCGAGGTCCGGATAGTCTTGAACCACCGCGTCGTGGACGAAACCCGTGCGCCCCTCCCATGCATCCTCGGCTAGCGGTTCCGAGAGCACCGGAGTGTACCGGAAGTCGGAATGGGTCTCGGACCAGGAGAGCGGCAGGTCATGCAGATAGAGATCGCGGCGCCCGCGGGCGCCCCAATACAAATGGATCGGGCGCTGAATGCCCGCATGGAACACGTGTTCCAGCATCCCCTTGAGCGGTGCGAATCCGGTGCCGCCGCCGATCATCAGGATGGGTCGGTCGGACTCCTCGCGCAGGAAGAAACTGCCCAGGGGGCCCTGGAAACGCAGCAGGTCCTTCTCTTTCATGCGCGCGAAGACATGGTCGCTGAAGCGCCCGCCCGGCAGGTGTCGGACGTGGAGTTCGATGTGCGCGTCGTCGTGGGGCGCGTTGGCGATGGAGAATCCGCGCCGGCCCCCGTCCCGCAGCAGGATGTCCAGGTACTGGCCGGCCAGGAACTGCAGCCGTTCCGCTGCCGGCAGCTTCAAGTACAAGCGCATCACGTCGGCGGCGAGCTTCTCCATCCCGGTGACCCGGCACGGCAGGGTCTTGACCACGATATCCTTGGCTGCGCCGATCTCGCGCATTTCCACCACCAGGTCGCTGAGCGGATACGCACTGCAGAACAGGGCACGCCCCTCCGCCTCTTCCTCCGGGATGAGCCCCGGCGGTGCCGGGCCGTCATAGGTCACCGTGCCGGAGAGGATTTTGCCCTGGCAGGTTCCACACGCGCCGTTGCGGCATCCGTACGGGAATGCGAAGCCCTGACGCAGCGCCGCCTCGAGCACCGTCTCGTCCTCCTCGACGGTGAACTCGTGCCCGCTGGGTTGTACCTTAACCTTGAATTCCATGGACCTGCGCTCCGTACCGCAAACAGGCCCATTCTCCCTGATTCCCGCCAGGAGGAAAACCCGTGTCCCCTGTGCTAATTGTGGGTTGCGGCGATATCGGCCGGCGGGTCGCCGCCTTGTGCCGGCGGGAGGGGACCGAGGTCCACGGCTTGGTACGCAGGCCTGACCAGGGTGCGGCTCTCAGCGCCGTGGATATCCAACCGATCATCGCGGACCTGGACCGCCCCGGATCTGCATACCCGCTTCCGGTGGAAGGGGCACGGGTATTCTATTGCGCGCCGCCCCCCACCGAGGGGGATACGGATCCACGTATGCGGGGCTTTCTCGACGGGCTGATGGAGCAGCGCGCGGAGCGCATCGTCTACATCAGTACCAGCGGCGTGTACGGGGATTGCGGCGAGGCATGGATCACCGAGGACCAGCCAGTGGCACCCCGGACACCGCGCGCGCGGCGCCGGCTGGACGCGGAACAGGCGCTGCAGCGTTGGGGCGCTGCCCATGGGGTCCCGGTGGTGATCCTGCGGGTGCCTGGTATCTATGGTCCCGGGCGCCTTCCGGCGCAGCGTATCCGGCGCGGGCTGCCGGTGTTGGACCCGTCCGAATCCCCGTTTACCAATCGCATCCATGCCGATGACCTGGCGCGCGCCTGCGTGCTCGCCGCGCAACGGGGCGTGCCCGGGGAGGTCTACCATGCCAGTGACGGTAAGCCGACCACCATGACCGATTACTTCTTCCGGGTCGCGGATCTGCTGGGGTTGCCGCGCCCGCCGGTGGTGAGCCGCGCCGAGGCGCAACGGGTCCTTTCCGCCGAACTGCTCTCGTACCTGAACGAGTCCCGGCGGCTGGATAACCGCAAGCTGCGCACGGGACTGGGCCTGGACCTGGTGTATCCGGATCTGGAATCGGGGTTGCGGTCGTGCCGCCGGTGAGCCCACGGACCCGGGTCCCGGATTCAGGAGTGCCGGGTTCGGCCATCCGGAACCGAGCGGCGGCTGTTGAGCCAGGCGAGTAGCGGTTGCCACTGGGCCAAGTCGGTCTTTACGAGAGATGGGGCAAGTTCGAAGATACCGAGCCCGCGCTCGGCAGCGCGGTGGTAGTTCTGGCTCTCCCGCAGTGCCGTCACGTAGGGAATCTTCAGTCGGTTCAGGAAGCGCTCCAGGGTCTGGAAGACTTGGGTCTGCTCCCGGACCCGGTTGGCTACCACGGCCACCCGCGCCTCGCGGCGGGATACCCGGCCGATCAGCAGCAGCTCCTGGATGAAATGGGCTGCGGCCCGGATATCCAGCGGCGAGGGGAGCACCGGAATGATCAGGGTGGACGCACGCTGGACTAGGTGCGCCAGATCCCCCCCATGCACCGCGGCAGGCCCGTCCATGATCAGGTATTCCGTGTCCTTGGGCGTGGCCAGCGGGCCGTCGCGCCCCGACACGCCCTGGATGGGCGGGCGTGTCGGGGCGCGGTGTGTGAGCCACTCCAGGCCGGCTTCTTGAGGGTCGAAATCGACCAGCGCCACGTGCGCGCCGTCCAGCGCGTAATAGCTGGCGAGATTCGTGGCGATGATGCTCTTGCCGCTGCCGCCCTTGGCGTTCAGTACCAAAATGGTACGCATCCCTACCTCTCCCTGGGACCTTCCGGGCCGTTTCCCGGGGGCCCCGGCCGACGCGGATACCCTATCCCCGCGGCGCCTCTGTACAGGTTGTCGGCATCCATAGCTCGACCCTGAACCGGCGCGCGCCGCGGGGATAGGGGGTTTCGGCCTCACCGTGCACGGGACCAAGGCGCACGGGCACCGCCCGCACGCAGCGTGGTGGGGGCGCGACACCGCCAGGATCAGGCGTCGTCTTCGAAGATGCCCAGGGACGTCCAGATCGCGTCGACCCGGCGCTGGATTTCCGCACTCATGCGGATCGGGCGGCCCCAGGTGCGGCTGGTTTCCGCAGGCCATTTGCCGGTGGCGTCGAACCCGATCTTGCCCCCGAGCCCGGCGACCGGGGATGCGAAATCGAGATAGTCGATGGGGGTGTGATCTACGAGGACCGTGTCGCGCACCGGATCCATGCGCGTGGTCATGGCCCAGATCACGTCCTTCCAGTCGCGCACGTTCACGTCCGCGTCGGTCACGATCACGAATTTGGTGTACATGAATTGGCGCAGGAAAGACCACACCCCGAACATCACCCGCTTGGCGTGTCCCGGGTACTGTTTCTTGATGCTGACCACCGCGAGGCGGTAAGAACAGCCTTCCGGCGGCAGGTAGAAATCCGTGATCTCCGGGAACTGTTTTTGCAGGATCGGAACGAATACCTCGTTCAGCGCCATGCCCAGAATCGCCGGCTCGTCGGGTGGCCGACCGGTGTAGGTGCTGTGGTAGATCGGCTGGTCGCGGTGGGTGATGCGCTCGATGGTAAAGACCGGGAAGGTTTCCACTTCGTTGTAGTAACCGGTGTGATCCCCGAAGGGGCCTTCGGGGGCCGTGTCTCCAGGCTGAATCCAACCCTCAAGTACGAACTCTGCGCTCGCGGGGACCTGCAGGTCGTGGCTGAGGCACTTCACCAGATCGGTGCGCGCGCCCCGCAACAGTCCCGCGAAGGCATACTCGGAGAGCGTGTCCGGTACCGGGGTCACCGCCCCGAGTATGGTGGCGGGATCCGCACCCAGCGCCACCGCCACCGGGAACGGCTCGCCGGGTCGTGCCACCTGCCAGTCGGCAAAATCCAGTGCGCCGCCACGGTGGGCCAGCCAGCGCATGATGACCCGGTTGGGACCGATGACCTGTTGACGGTAGATGCCCAGGTTCTGGCGTTCACGGTGCGGACCGCGGGTGACCACCAGCGCCCAGGTGATCAGCGGTCCCGCATCCTCGGGCCAGCAGGTCTGGATCGGAAGGCGCGCAAGATCCACCTCGGGGCCAGTTTGCACATGCGCCTGGCAGGGTGCGTCGCGTACCACCCGCGGGGCCATGTTCAGCACCTGCTTGAGGGCGGGAATCTTCTGCCACGCGTCGCGCAGGCTGCGCGGCGGCTCCGGTTCCCGCAGGAGCGCTAACAGGCGGCCTACCTCGCGTAGTGCCTCGACCGATTCCTGCCCCATGCCCAGAGCCACCCGCTGTGCGGTGCCGAACAGGTTGCCGAGGACCGGTGTGTCGTATCCGGTCGGCTGCTCGAACAACAGCGCCGGACCGCCACGGCGCAGGGTGCGGTCGCAGACCTCGGTGATCTCCAGTCGCGGATCCACGGGCGTGCGGATCCGCCGCAGCTCTCCGCGCGCCTCCAGCCCGGCAATGAAATCCCGCAGGTCGCTATATTTCATCGGGGTGACCGTACCTCAACGGCGCGGTGTGTGTCTCGGCGGGACTGTACCGGAAACCTCAGGTGGCGTCAGCCGAATTGGTTGTTCAATCGCGAAATTCCGCTACCACCGGGGCGTGGTCGGAAGGACGTTCCCAACCACGCGGCGTGGGATCCACCCGGGACCCGGTGCAGCTCCCGCAGAGCACCGGGCTCGCCAGGATGTGGTCGATACGCAGACCGAGGTTGCGCCGGAACGCGGCCATCCGGTAGTCCCACCAGCTGAAGATGCCGGCTTCCTGTTCGAAGCGCCGGAAGGTGTCGCAGAGTCCGAGATCCAGCAGGGCCTGGAACGCCACCCGCTCCGGCGCGGAGCAGAGTACCTGCCCGCGCCACTGCTCCGGGTCGTGTACATCCCGATCCTCGGGCGCGATATTGAAATCCCCCATGACCACCAGCCGGGGATGGCGTGCCAGTTCCACCCGCAGTTGCGCCGTTACACGCTCGAGCCACGCAAGCTTGTATGCATATTTGTCAGAGTCGACGCTCTGGCCATTGGGTACGTATAGGTTCCACACGCGCATGCCGTCGCAGTTCGCCGCCAGAATACGGCGCTGTGGATCCTCAGCGCCCGGAATATCGCTCAGCACATCGTTCGGAGCGCGCCGACTGAGTAGTGCGACCCCGTTGTACGTCGGTTGACCTGAATAGGTCACGTGGTACCCGGCCGCCTCCAGTTCCGCTGCCGGGAACTTCGGGTCTGCCAGCTTGGTTTCCTGCAGCCCCAGGATGTCAGGTTGTTCAGTGGCCAGCCACTGCAGCACGTGCGGCAGCCGCACACGCAGTGAATTCACATTCCAGGACGCAATCTTCATGTGGGCACTCCGGAGCGGCCCAGGACCGTTCGGCCGTTGCGCCCGCGGCGTACCCCGCCGGGGGCGCGGATTCCACGCCAACGGTTGGGCGTCGACCTACGCCGCCAAGCCGCTGTGGCGTAACAGGGCGTCGATGCTCGGGGCGCGGCCGCGGAATTCCATGAACAGTTCCATGGGGTCGCGGGAGCCACCGCGCTCCAGGATCGTGGCCAGGAACCGCTGGCCGGTATCCGGGTTTAGTCCACCCTGTTCCTCGAACGCCGCGAAGGCGTCGGCCGACAGCACCTCCGCCCACTTGTAGCTGTAGTAACCCGCCGCATAGCCGCCCGCGAAGATGTGTGAGAACCCGTGGGCGAAGCGGCTGAACCCCGGCGCCGGAACCACGGACACCTGGTCGCGGACTTGGCGCAGGATCTCGTAGATCCGCCCCCCCTGACCCGGCGTGTATTCCATGTGGATGCGGAAGTCGAACAGCGCAAACTCCAGTTGGCGTACCATCTGCATGGCGGAGTGGAAGTTGCGCGCGGCGAGCATCCGTTCGTACAAGGCCTCAGGCAAGGGCTCCCCGGTCCGGTAATGAGCGGCGATGAGGTCCAGTGCCGCGCGTTCCCAGCACCAGTTTTCCATGAACTGGCTGGGAAGCTCCACCGCGTCCCAGGGAACGCCATTGATGCCGGCAACGCTGGGAAAGTCCACCTGCGTGAGCATGTGATGCAGACCGTGACCGAATTCGTGGAACAGGGTAATCACATCGTCGTGCGTGAACAGGGCCGGTTCATTGCCGATGGGGGGTGAAAAATTACAGACCAGGTGCGCAACCGGTGTCTGCAGTCCCTCCGCCGTGCGCTTGCGGTTCAGGCACTCGTCCATCCATGCGCCACCGCGCTTATGGGGACGGGCGTAGAGGTCGAGGTAGAAGTGTCCGCGCACCGCTCCTGCGCGATCCCGGATTTCATAGAAGCGCACGTCCGGATGCCAGGTATCCACCTCGCTCATCTCGCGGATGTGGATCCCGTAGAGTTGCTCGACGACCGCGAACATCCCGGACAGGACCCGGGGTTGGGGGAAGTACGGCTTGAGTTCCTCCTGCGTGATGGCGTAGCGATGCTCGCGCAGCTTTTCCGCGTAGTAGGCCACATCCCAGGCGTGCAGCTCCGTGACATCAAACCGTTCGCGCGCGAACGCGCACAGCTCCTCGAATTCCTCGCGGGCCTTGGGTACCGAGCGTCTGGCCAGGTCTTGCAGAAATCCCATGACCTCGCTGGTGTCCCGCGCCATCTTGGTGGCGAGCGAATATTCCGCGAAGTTTCCGAATCCGAGCAGCGTCGCCAGTTCGTGGCGCAGGGCCAGGATGCGTTCCATAGTGCTGGTGTTGTCCCACTGTCCTGCGTTCGGTCCCTGGTCCGAGGCGCGGGTGGTATAGGCCTCATACATCTCGCGGCGCAGCTCGGGCCGATCGGCATAGGTCATGACGGGGTGGTAGGAGGGAAACTCCAACGTCAGCAGCCAGCCCTCCTGCCCCTCGCGCGCGGCCGTCTGGCGGGCGAGCTGGCGTGCCGATTCAGGCATGCCGGAGAGCAGCGACTCGTCCGAGACCGTTTTCTTCCAGGCGTGGGTGGCGTCCAGCAGGTTCTCCTGGAACCGGCTGGTGAGCTGCGCGAGCTCCTGCTGGATCGCCCGATAGCGCGATTGGCCAGGTGCATCCAACCCGATCCCGGACAGACGGAAATCACGCAGCGCGTCGTCGATGATCTTACGCTGGGCGGGTTGCAGCCGCGCATATTCAGGGCTGCCAGCAAGCGTTTGGTATGCCCGGTAAAGCGCCTGATTTTGCCCCAGTTCGGTGGCGTATTCGCTGAGCCGGTCGAGGCACGCATTATAGGCGGCGCGCAACGCCTCGCTGTCGAGGACCGCGTGGAGATGACTCACCGGGGCCCAGGCGCGGCTCAGGTCCTCATCCATCGCCTCCAGGGGCTGGACCAGGTTCGCGAAGGTGAATGGGCCGGGCTGCGCCAGCACGCTGTCCAGCCGGGCGCGATTCTGCGCCAATACCTGGTCCACCGCCGGTTCCACGTGTTCGGGGCGGATCCGGGAGAAGGCCGGCAGGCCTTCGGCGCAGAGCAGTGGGTTGCCGGTGCGGGTGCTGCTGCCTTGGGTCATGGAAGTTCTCGTGCGCAACTTGATCGGGAGCGGATAATCTACCATATTCCTCGCAGGCGTCCGGGCATGCCGTGCCCGGGGTGGCCACAGGCCCGCAAACGAAGGGGTTTCTGATATGGGAAGACACTATGACCTGCTGGCGCTCGGCGCCGGCGGCGGCGGGCTCTCGGTGGCGCAGCGGGCGGCGCAACACGGGGCGCGGTGCGCCGTCGTGGAAGCCGATGCGGACGCCCTGGGGGGCACCTGCGTGAACCGTGGCTGTGTGCCCAAGAAGATCATGTGGTTCGCCGCGGAGCTGGCGCGCACGATCGAGGACGCCAGCGCCTATGGTTTTGCGGTCACGCCGCAACCCTGCGACTGGTCGCGGCTGAAGGCCGGGCGTGACCGCTACGTGCGGGGGATCAACCACTGGTACAAGACCTATCTATCCGATTCGGATATCGATCTGATACCGGGGGCCGCGTGTTTCGCGGACCCGCACACCGTGGACGTGAACGGCGAACGGATCAGTGCCGACCATGTGGTGATCGCGGTGGGCGGTACGCCGGTCGTACCGTCCCTGCCGGGGGCGGAACATGGCATTACCTCCGACGGGTTCTTCGAACTCGCACGGCTCCCGCAGAGAGTCGCGGTCGTAGGGGCCGGCTACATCGCGGTCGAACTGGCCGGGATACTCAACGCGCTGGGCAGCAACGTCACGCTGCTGTTGCGCCGCGAACAATTGCTGCGCAGTTTCGATGCCATGCTGCGCGAGATGCTCATGGAATCCATGGTGGACAGCGGCGTCAATATCATCCCACGCGCGCAGGCCCAGTCCGTCCAGCGCAATGCGCAGGGCCGCCTGGACCTGAAGTGTGTCAGTGGGGAAGTCCTCGCAGACTATGATGCGCTGATCTGGGCGATCGGCCGGCGGCCGAACACCGGCCGGCTGGATCTGGCCGCGGCCGGCGTGCACGCCGATGAACAGGGTTACGTGCCCACGGACGCGTTTCAGAACACCAATGTCCCGGGCGTCTACGCGGTGGGCGACGTCACCGGCCGCCACGCCCTCACGCCCGTGGCGATCGCCGCCGCCCGTCGCCTGGCGGACCGGTTGTTCGGCGGAAAACCCGAGCGCCACCTTCCCTACGAGCATATCCCGACCGTGGTGTTCAGCCACCCCCCGATCGGAACCATCGGGCTCACCGAGGAGCAGGCGCGCGCCGAGCATGGTGACTCGGTCAAGACCTACCAGAGTTGTTTTACGCCGATGTATTACGCACCGATGGAGGGCCGGCATCAGGCCTGCATGAAACTGGTGACGGTGGGCGCACACGAGCGCATCGTCGGGTGCCATCTTATCGGACCCGGGGCGGACGAGATCTTGCAGGGCTTCGCGGTGGCGATCCGCATGGGCGCCACCAAGGCGGATTTCGACGACACGGTGGCGATCCACCCGACCAGCGCGGAGGAACTCGTGACCATGCGCTGAGGGCTTGTGCCGCGGCCTCCCCGGGGGAGGCCTGGTGGTTGCGTGCGCGCACCGGCGCCGGGCGGGTCAGGCGGTAGCGCGTTTGCGCAAGTGCAGCATACCCCACGCCAGGTAACCCTTGCGGCCGCCGTCGACCCAATGCTGCAGGCCCTGGCGCATCCGCTCCAGGTAGTCGCGGGAACATTCCCGCGCGAGGTCCTCGTGGTGGGCTTCGAGTTCAGCCTTCACGCGGCGGTAGTGATTGACCAGGTGCGGGGTCTGGTCGACCATCCGGATCTCCTCGAAGCCGATGTCCCGGGCCAGGCCCCGGTAGCCGGCAAACGAGCCGAGGCTGTCGAGGTGGATGCGGTCCAGGATCGGTTGCAGCACGCCACCCGGACAGTCGTCCGACTGCATGGGATCGGTAAACAGAAACTGCCCCCCGGGGCGCAGTACGCGGTGGATTTCCTGCAGCACGCGTTGTTTGCGACCGCTGTGCAGTATCGCGTCCTGTGACCACACCAGATCGACGCTGGCGTCCCGCAAAGGGATGTCCTCGAACGCGCCGTCTATCACCTCGATCCGCTCGTCCAGACCCTGCTGACCGTTCAGGTGGCGGTTACGTTCGTTCTGACGCACGCTCAGGTTCAGGCAGCTCACGCGGCACCCGTACTGGCGCACGAGCCACCGTGCCGCGCCGCCGTAGCCGGCGCCCACGTCGAGTACCCGCGTATCCGCGTCCAGCTCCTGCACCATGGCCGCCATCGCCTCGACCGTGCGCCGGCTGGCGTCGACGATCGGCTCCTCGGGGTCCTGGTAGAGGCCGATGTGTATGTCCTCACCGCCCCATATCCGCGCGTAGAAACCGTCCGCGTCATCACTGTCATAATAGTCCCGGGCGATGTCGGTGAGATCGGTACACGCGTTCATGAGTCCTCTCCCTCCTGTTCGTCGTATTCGCCCTGATACCGCTTGGACGCGACGTGGACGAAGAAGTCCGGTTCCTCCGTCCGGTAGGTTTCCTGGAAATCCCCGTAGGTCTTGACCTCCTGGAAACCGACTTCCTGCATGAGCCGGCGCACGTAGGCCTTGCGCAACGGAAACATGTTGAGATGGAAGACCGACTTGTCGGGGAATTCATAACGGAACCGGGCGAGCCCATCGTCGATGTGTTCGGGCTCGGCGCGCACGTTCTCCCCACAATAATAGAAGGTGTGCTTGGTGGAAAAGCCCTGGTCCAGGATCGCGTCGTAGTTGCGTTGATCCAGGATCAGCACCCCGTCGTGGCGCAACGCGGCGTAGAATTCCGCCAGCGCCTTGCGCCGGTCACGCTCCGAGAACAGATGTGTAAAGGAATTCCCAAGGCAGATGATCGCGTCGAATTTGCCGTGCACGTCGCGGTTGAGCCAACGCCAGTCGGCGTTCACGATACGCAGGATATGGCCGTTGCGGCGCCCGTTCTCGAACGCCTTCACGAGCATCTCGGGGCTTCCGTCCACGCTGGTCACCTCGAAGCCCGCGCGCAACAGGCGTAGCGAGTGGAAGCCGGTGCCGGTTGCGACATCGAGTATCTTGTTGGCACCGCGGCTCTTGAGTACGTCGATGAAGAACCGGCCCTCGCTGGACGCGCGCGCGTCCCAGTCGATCAGATCGTCCCACTTCTGCACGAAGCTGTGCACGTATTCCTCGGTGTAATGACCAGTTTCGCGGACCCGCAGCGGGTTCTGGCCGAAATCCTGTGCGCTCATGACGTCTCTCCGGAATACCATAGTGTTTGGCGTGTCAATGCGATTGGGCCGGCCGGAACCCATGCGCGGCCGGCGCAGCCGGGATGCAGTGAGTTTCGGGCCGGCCGTGGCCGATGGACACGATGCCGGATTCCGCGGCGGCAATGTGCCGGGGACGTGGGATCCGTGACCGCGCCGCTGACCGGCGATGTCGTCACTGGTGCCAGGGGCGAGCCGCCAGGGCGGCCCGTGCGCGTACGACAGTTTCCGTGTTCTAGGCGGGTCACGGGATTGGTAGCCCGGTGACCTGGTGCGGTGCAGTCGGCTGAACGGCCTCCAGGGGCCCAACAGGCGCGGCCCACGGCAAATACGCCGCTTTTCGAGCCCGTTTACCGTAACCGATCACGCCGGACGAGGCAAGTTTACCGCGTGACGTGGGACCATCGGCGACGCCATCACGGCGAATCAAGCGCGTATCCCGCGAATCGGCGTGTTCACCGCCAGCAATGTGTTCACCGCCAGCAATCAGCGCCGGCGCGGCCAGGGCACAACGGTGTGATCCGACGTACCGCTTCGGTACGCGCGCCGGCCGCTGCCGGCGGACCGCGGGTTGCGGCTGCTGGTGCCGGTCACTATAGTGGGGCCATTCCTCCCGCCCTGCTCCCATCCGGTGAAACTTCGTGCGCCACGCGAGCGAAATCGTCGTAGAAGGCGTTTCAAAGGTGTTTGGCCCGCGCCCGCGACGGGCACTCGTGCGCATGCGGGAAGGCGCGGACCGGGAGACGATACGCCACGAGCTGGGACTGGTGGTCGGCGTACAGGACGTCTCGTTGCGGTTCCCGGCCGGCGAGGTCTCCGTGATCATGGGGCTTTCCGGCAGCGGAAAATCAACCCTGTTGCGACTGTTGAATGGTCTGCATCGTCCCACTGCGGGGACGGTCATGGTCGCTGGCGCGAATTTGGCAACGCTGGGGCGGCGCGCGCTCGTGAGCTTCCGGCGCCGCCAATTCGGCATGGTATTCCAGCGTTTCGCGCTGTTACCCCACCGTACGGTGCGCGCAAACGTCGAATTCGGACTCGAGATACAGCGCCTGCCGAGGGAGCAGCGGCGAGTGAAGGCGATGGAGGCCATCAGCCTCGTCGGGCTGCAAGGCTGGGAGGAGCGCTATCCTGACGAGCTGTCCGGCGGCATGCAGCAACGGGTCGGTCTCGCGCGCGCGCTTGCGGTTTCGCCCGAGATCCTGCTGATGGACGAGGCTTTCAGTGCGCTGGATCCACTCATCCGGGCGGAATTGCAGAATGAGCTGCTGGCCCTGCAGGCACGCATGCGCAAGACCGTCGTTTTCGTCACCCACGACCCGGATGAGGCCCTGAAGCTGGGCGACTGGATCGCGATCATGCGCGATGGCGCCGTGGTGCAGGCCGGCAGACCCGAGGAGATCGTGGCCCGCCCGGTGGACGACTACGTCGCGGCCTTCGTGCAGCGGGTGGATCGGACCCGGGCCCTGACGGCCGGGGCGGTAATGCGCGAGCGCGGTGGCGCGGTCCGCACCGGGGACGACCCCGCCGCAGTGCTCGAACGACTCCGGCGTGATGATCTGCCCGGCGTGTGCGTGGTGGACGAAAACGACCGGCTCTGCGGTGCGCTGGGGAGGGAGCGGCTCTCCTCGTTGGTGGCGGGCGGCGTACGGCGTCTGGATCGCGGCATGCTGCGCGCGGCCCATGCGGTCCCGTCCGACACGCCGCTGGCGGCCGTGCTGCGCATCGCCGCACAAGGTGGCTGCCCCATCGCGGTGGTGGGGCCGGATCAATGCGTCCGGGGTGTGATCTTCGATCACTCGATTATGGCGGTCCTGGCGGGCCAGCCCCAGCCCCCCATGGGGGAGGCGGTGAGACGTGCCGACGGTGTGGCATGAGCGCCGGGCCGACGCAGGCATTGCTGCCGTTCAGTGTTCCGGTAGGTTCCTGGGCCGAGCACGCAGTCAACTTTCTGCTCGATCATTACGACGCGCCGTTTCAGCATTTCAGCGCCGCGCTTTACGCCATGATCGCGGCGCTGCAGGGCGCCTTGCTCGCCGTTCCCGCGCCGCTGATGATAGGCCTGCTCGGGCTGCTCGCGGGCTGGTCGGCCGGCCTGCGTGCCGGGCTGTTCGCCATTGGGGGGCTCCTTTTGGCGCATAACATGGGCCTTTGGCATTCCACCGTGACGACCTTGGGTCTGGTGGTTTCGGCCGAAGTGCTGGTGCTTGTCGTGGGCCTGCCGCTGGGGATCCTGGCGGCCCGGAGCGATCTTGTCGATCGCGGACTGCGTCCGATGCTCGATCTCATGCAGACCATGCCCGCCTTTGTCTACCTGATTCCGGCGGTGATGCTGTTCGGACTTGGTTTGGTGCCGGGTGTGATCTCCACGTTCATTTTCTCCATCCCGCCGTTGATCCGTCTGACCAACCTCGGTATCCGGCAGGTGCCCGCGGATCTGGTGGAAGCATCGGAGGCCTTCGGCGCCACCTGGTTGCAGACCTTGGCCAAGGTCCAGTTGCCCGTGGCGCTGCCCAGTATCATGGCGGGCGTCAACCAGTCGATCATGCTTGGACTGTCCATGGTCGTGATCGCCGCGATGATCGGGTCGGGCGGACTCGGCAAGGAGGTCCTGGAAGGGATCACCCGGCTGCAGGTCGGTTCGGGCTTCGAGGCCGGACTTGCGGTGGTGATATTGGCGATCGTCCTGGATCGTATCACCCAGGGTATCGGAGTTCGGAAACGACGGAGGCGGTAGATGCGGCACCGGAATTGGATTGCGCGTCTGATGTTACCCGCGGCGTTGCTGGGGCTCTTGGGTCCATGGCCGGGTCTGCCGGGTACGCGCGCGTGGGCGGCGGAGCGCCCCACGATCCGGATCGGCTACGTGCAGAGCTGGTCTTCCAACGTGGCTTCCGCAAACCTCGTCGCCGCCGTCATACGCGAGCGGTTGGGTTATCCCGTTCAGCTGGTATCGCTGGACCCGGGACCCATGTGGCAGGGTGTCGCGCAGGGGGACCTTGATCTCTCCGTGTCCGCCTGGCTGCCTACCACCCATCAGGCCTATTACGCCAAGCTGTGGACGAAAGTAATCAATCTCGGGCCTAACCTGTATGGGACGCGGATCGGGCTCGTGGTGCCCGACTATGTCGGCATCGACCGGATCGACCAGCTCAACACCGTGAAGAACCGGCTGCGCGGGCGCATCATCGGCATCGACCCGGGCGCCGGGATCATGATGAAAACGCAGGCGGCGATCAAGGCCTACGGTCTCGACTATACCCTGGTGCAGAGTTCGGGAGCCGCGATGGCCGCGATGCTTGCACGCGCCGAACGTCACCACCGCTGGATCGTGATCACGGGTTGGACGCCCCATTGGATGTGGGCGCGCTGGAAGCTCAAGTACCTGCGCGATCCGAAGGGGGTCTATGGGCGCGGCGGACACATCAACACGATCATCAGCACGCAGCTGCCGGATAAGGCCATGCCGGTGGTCCGATTCCTCAAGCGCTTCGTCTGGACGCCCGGGCAGATGAACCAGGTGATGATGATGGTGCGCAAGGGCATGAGCCCCGCCGCCGCAGCCCGCAAGTGGCTGCAGCGCCACCCCCGCGAGGTTGCGGATTGGGTTCCCGCGTCGGCGCACATGCAGTCCGGGGCCCCAGGTTCAGGGCGCTCGCCCTAAGCGCCGCGGATCAGCCGCGCTGCTGACGCAGCGCGGCGATCACGGGCGCCGTGTCCGGGCGCACCGAGCGCCACAGCGCGAAGGATTCGGCGGCCTGCTCCACCAGCATGCCGATGCCGTCCATCGTCAGCCGCGCGCCTTTTCCCGCCGCCCAGCGCAGGAACGGGGTCGGCGCCGCGCCGTACATCAGGTCATAGCACACTGCGTCGGCCACCGGCAGCGCGTCCGGCAGCGATGGCCGCGCACCCTGGATTCCCGCTGAGGTTGCATTGATGATCAAGGTGAACCGTTCGTTACCCAGTGCGTCATACCCGCACGCAGTGACCGGTCCCAGTGCGCGCGCCCCCTCGGCCAGCTGACGCGCGCGCTCCGGGGTGCGATTTGCGATCACCAGCCGCGCCGGACGCTGTTCGAGCAGGGGGGCCACGATACCGCGCGCGGCGCCGCCGGCACCCAGGAGCAGGATCGCGGCGTTGCGGAGGTCCACGCCGTGATTGGTCACCAGGTCGCGGACCAGTCCCACGCCGTCGGTGTTGTCCCCGTAGCGCGTGCCATCGGGTCGTAGGACCAGTGTATTGACGGCGCGCGCCTGCTCCGCGCGTTCGCTGCGTTCCCCCGCCAACTCCCACGCCAGTTCCTTGAACGGAAGGGTGACGTTCGCGCCTTTCCCCCCCGCATCATGGAACGCGGTGATCGCCAGCGCGAACCCGTCATGGGCCGCGAGTATGGCCTCGTAGTGGACCTGCTCACCGGTCTGTTCAGCGAAGCGCCCGTGTATCCAGGGAGAACAGCTGTGGGCCACCGGATTACCGAACACGGCGTAGCGGTCGGGCGGGGTATGCGCGGTGCCAGCGGGCATGCCGGCGCTTCAGGCCTCGCGCAACCACTGCGCGGCGCGCAAGGCGAAATACGTGAGTATCCCGTCAGCCCCCGCGCGCTTGATGGCAGTGAGGGACTCGAGCGCACAGGCTCGTTCATCGAGCCATCCGTTGCGCGCCGCCGCCATCAGCATGGCGTACTCACCGCTTACTTGGTAGACGAACGTTGGAGCGCCGAACGCGTCTTTGAGCCGGCGTACGATATCCAGATAAGGCAGACCAGGCTTGACCATCAGCATGTCCGCCCCCTCGTCGAGATCGAGGGAGGCTTCCCGGAGCGCCTCGTCGCTGTTAGCGATATCCATCTGATAGCTGCATTTGTCACCTCCTGCGAGCGACGCGGCGGAGCCCACCGCGTCCCGAAACGGCCCGTAGAAAGCGGATGCGTACTTGGCCGAGTAAGCGAGAATGCGCACGTTGCGATGGCCCGCCGCCTCCAGGGCGTCGCGGATGGCGCCGATACGTCCGTCCATCATGTCCGACGGCGCCACCACGTCCGCTCCGGCCGCGGCATGGGATAGGGCCTGTTTTACCAGGACCTCGACGGTCTCGTCGTTGGAGACATACCCGTTGTTGTCCAGGAGCCCGTCCTGACCATGCCGCGTGTAGGGATCCAGGGCCACGTCGGTAATGACGCCCAGTGCGGGAAACGCCTCTTTGAGGGCGCGCACCGCCCGCTGCATCAGGCCATTCGGGTTATACGCCTCGTGGGCGTCGTCGGATTTGGATTCGTTCGGTGTCACTGGAAACAAGGCGAGCGCCGGTATCCCGAGACGCGCCGCCTGCGCGGCGTCCTTCAGCAGTTCCTCAATACTGACCCGCTCGATGCCGGGCATCGAGGGGACCGGCGCGCGCGCGGGTCCGCCGTCTAGCACAAACACGGGGTAGATCAGATCGCCGGCGACGAGCCGGGTCTCCCGCATCAGGCGCCGGGAAAATTCGTCGCGGCGCATGCGCCGCATACGAATCCTGGGGTAGCCGCCTCGTCCGGTATCGTTGCTCATATTACCGCGCCCTGGCTGTCCTACCCGCTCGCGAACCGCGTTCTGCCGCCCGCCGGGCGACGCTTGGATGGTAGGGATGATATCATTTCCAATCAACGACCACACCGAGCGCAGGGCTATGCCGGTACTTGATGACATCCGCCACGGACCGAACCACGAGATCCGGAGCCCGGTTCTGGATTCCGAGGCATTGCCGCTCGCCGCTTGGTACGCGCGGCCGCTCAATACCGATGAGGCCTGCGCGCTCCAGGCCGCGATTCATGCGCGCCTGCATCACGTGCGCGCCGGGCCGCGGCTCACGTTCGCATGGCTGCTCTGGCGGTTGGTGGCCCGGTTCTGGCTGGGCCGCTCGGTGGAGGCGGATCGGCGCAATCTGCCGACCGCGGCCCGCGACGGCCGTGAACAGGCCTTGGGTGTCCTGGTGTACGGGCAATTGCAAATGAGCCGCAAGCTGCGGGGCGCGTCGGAACATCTGGATGCGGGCTTTCATGCGCTGGTGCCGTGGCTGACGGCGACAGAGTATTTCCGCGTACTGAACCGCCATGAGCGCCTCAGCCACTTGGTCCTTGGCCCGGTCCCCGCACCGGCCCAGGACCTCGCTACGCTTATGCTGGAGGCGGCTGTAATCCGCCGTTTGGCGGGGTCTGTTGCGCAGCGTCCCCAGCGCGGCGCATCCCGAAGTGCCACGGCTGGATGATTGCAGCCTGGTCGCGGCTGCGGGTTATCGATTTCACCCCCGCGGGACCGGGGGGACACGGAGCAAGGAGACCGGATATGAACGAACCCTATGGAATCGGCAAGACCGTCGACGCGTCCTTCCCCGACGCGGTAGCGCGGGTGACTGAGGCACTCAAGACCGAGGGCTTCGGGGTACTCACTGAAATCGACGTGGCTCAAGCGCTCAAGGAAAAGCTGGGCAAGGAGATCCCTCCCTATACGATCCTCGGCGCCTGCAATCCGGCCCTGGCGAGTCGTGCGCTGGAGGCCGAGCCCTCCATCGGATTGTTATTGCCATGTAATGTGGTAGTCCGTGAGACCGGGTCGGGCCGGTGCGTCGTGGAGTTCATGAATCCGAATGCGGTGCTGGATCTGGTGCAGCGCCCGGAGATCAGCGCACTCGCGGTTGAGGTCCGCCAGCGTCTAGACCGGGTACTGAATGCCCTCTGATCCCGCCCGTATCCATTGACAGTCGTCCCCGTGCACACCCTCTCCATGGTCGGAGTTCCGGTGTGCTGCGGAATGAAACCCGCGCGACGCACGTCTCAATCCAGGTATGGTCGAGATCCAGAGCGCTCCGCGATGGCGACCGCCGTTGTCGGAATTTCTTACGCCTAGGGCCTCGTGCCACTGACGATAAGCCATTGAGCAACGGTTGAAAGACCAACGGCTTGCGGCGCGATGCCACTGGACGCAGGCATAACGTCCTTGAATGGGCGTCGGTTTTTTTTACATCCATGGTTCCCACGGTCCACCGTGCGTGGTAGGTGGCATGGATTTCGGCCGGATAAAGAGCGACTTGGTAATCGTGGCCTGAATTTTGCTTTCCATAAAAATTGAATTTGCCCGGCCGTGTCATGAGCCGGATCCCGCGGAAGCGGCGGGCGCATAACAACGACGCGTATCGCGCACCAGAGGAGGGAGCCATGGGCCTACGCACGCGGCGGATGCTGACGCGCGGTGTCCTGGTGGCGGCGTCTGTGTTGTCCACATGGGCGTGGGGTGCGGTGCCAGGGCCAGTACAGATGGTCCTGCAGATGGGACACGCGCCCGCCGTTCGGCAGCAGCTGGATGCGGTGCGCGGCGCGGATGGTGGCTACACCTACCGCTGGACGACCCACGGCCCCGGGTGTTGCGATTCCTCCGGTGAATTGACGATGGCCCGGGATCTGGGTCTGCATCTGATGTTCACTCTGGGAAACGATACTTCCGGTCCGAAGGAGTACCGTGCGACATTTTCGGTGCCGGTACCCGAGGACGTGCGGCCCCCCGCGCAGATTGTCGGTCGATTGTCTGGAACAGTTTCGGGCCCGGGGCGTGATCCGTTGCTCACCTCGGTGGACCGCAGCCCGATTTTCACTGCCATGCTGAACGGGGTTCCCGTCGCGACACTGTTCAGTCCCCCCTACGTATTGACCGGGGCCGGGACCCTTGTGTTGCCGGACCGATCCTTCGGGGGACGCAATGCGTATCCCGGTAACGGACCGGCGCAGCGCACCGCTGGCCTGCGCCTGCGCTTCCAACTTGGCGCCGGGGGCACCGTTCGGTTCGTCACCCGATGGCAGGTGGTTCCGCCACCGTTTCCGGTGGCGGTATTGCTGGTCGGAGTAGCGCTGCTGTGCCTGTTGGTGCTGGTGCGCCAGAGTCGTCAAAGTCGCCAGAATCGGCGGGGCCTTGCGGTCCGGCCGGCGTCGGCCGACCGCCTCCGCTAACCCACAACCCGCGATTCCTAATATAATTTTTTCACCACGCCGGGCTACAAACCGATTCAAGGTGAAGCCCTTGCTGCCGCTAAGGTAGGAACCCAGCTTCCCGTGCTTCCAGCGGCCCAGGGACCTTACCGGCTTGCAACGCATCCTGGTTATCGAGCGATCCGCTACCCTGCGCCACGCGTTGGGCAAGCATCTGTGCGACCAAGGCTACCAGGTCGATCATGTGGGGGCCTATGACGCAGGGTTGGACAGGCTGCGTCGTCATCGACGGGACGGAACCGACTATTCCGGGATCGTGGTGGGCTGGCCCACCCATACCGACCCCCAGGCCGACGAGTTCCTGTCGCTCCTGGAGGACCCCGACGGTAGGGCGATCGCGGTTCTGGTCCTGGCGCATGAAACCGGTACGGCGTTGCGCGAATGGGCGGCCAACCGTCCCGGAACCGCCCTGGTGCTGTGGGACAACTACGGTGAGGCCGGCGTTTCACTCTCCAAGCTCCTGACCCCGCCCGTCCCGTCGGTTGCCACGGATCAATGTGCGGAGAAGGCTATCCGCATCCTGTTTGTGGATGATTCACCCAGCGTGCGTGGCTTGTTCCGGCGCCTGCTGCGCGGTAAGGGCTACCGTACCGAGACCGCCTGCAGTGTCGCTGAGGGAATGGAGCTGGCGCTCCAGAGCTCTTTCGATATTGCCATCATTGATTATTTCATGCCGGAAGCCACCGGCGATGTGCTTTGTCGCAAGCTGCGGGAACATCCGCAAACCCACCATATCATGAGTGCCATTATTACCAGTACCTATCTGGATCAGGTGATCAAGGACTGTCTGGACGCGGGCGCTGTGGACTGCATGTTCAAGAGTGAGGCCAACGAGCTGTTCCTGGCGCGGGTCGCCGCCATGGAACGCACGATCCGGGTACAGCAGTCGATCGAAGCGGAGCGTCAACGTCTCGCGGGGATCTTGAGTTCGGTCGGCGAGGGCGTCTATGGGGTCGATCCGTCCGGCTCGATCACGTTTATAAACCCCGCCGCGCGCCAGATCCTGGGCTACCGGGATGAGGATCAATTGGAGGGAAAAGAGCCCCAGTCCCTGTTCCATTATGCCGATGAGCGAGGGATGCCGATTGAACCGCGAACCTGTTTTCTGCGCCGTGCCTACGAGGGAGGGAGCGAGATCCGGTCCTGGGAGACGGTGTTCTGGCATCGATCCGGGAAGCCGATACCGGTCGAATGTACCGTATACCCGCTGACGATACAGGATCGGCGCGAAGGTTCGGTCGTGGCATTTCGGGACATATCCGAGCGCAAGACACTCGAGGAGCGGCTGCGTTGGCAGGCGACCCACGACCCGCTCACTGAATTGCTCAATCGCCGCTATTTTGAGGAGCAGCTCGAACAGGAAGTCGCCCGGCTGAGGCGCAGTTCGGAGTGCAGCGCCTTGTTGTACATCGATCTGGATCGCTTCAAGTACATCAACGATACCGCCGGCCACACGGCGGGCGACCGGTTGCTGATCGAGGTCGCCCACCAGCTCCGCGGCCCGCTGCGGGAATCGGATTTCCTCGCGCGCCTGGGGGGCGATGAATTCGCCGTGATCCTCCGTAATGTCGATCCGGGCAGCGTCTACACGGCGGCCGATAAATTCCGGTCGCTCCTTAATCAGTACACCTTCAGCTACGGGGGGAAGCAGTACCGCATCGACGCGAGTATCGGCGTTGCGCTGATCGACCGGGACAGCCAGTCGCCGGGCGACGTGCTGGCAAATGCCGATATAGCCTGTCACATCGCGAAACAGACTGGGCGTAACCAGACCCATGTCTTCGAGGGTGAGCAGGACACCAAGAACACGATGGACCTGGAGTTGGGTTGGAATACCCGGTTGCGGGACGCGCTCCAGAACGACCAGTTCGTCTTGCACTACCAACCCATTGTCCCGATGGATGTAATCGGGGTGAGCGGTCTGCCTGACGAGCCCGACCAGCTTTGGCGCGCACTGGCCGGCCGCAGACGAATCGATCCGATCTATCTGGAGGTCCTGGTCCGGCTGAAGGGCCCGGATGGCGTGCTGATTTCTCCGCATGCCTTCCTTCCGACGGCCGAGCGGTTCAATTTCATGCACGAGATCGACGTATGGGTCATGACCCGCGCGCTGGAGGAACTCGTGCGCTGGCAGGCGCACGATCGGCGCGTCGTGCTCTCGATCAACCTCTCCGGGAGCATCCTGGACGACAAGTTCGTTCTGCCCTATATCAAGGGGATGCTGGAGGATCTTCGACTGGATCCCGGTTGCCTAGTCTTCGAGATTACCGAGACGTCCGCGATCCACAACCTGGAAGGCGCACGCCGATTCATCATGGAGCTCAGGAATCTCGGTTGCCGGTTTGCCCTGGACGATTTCGGGTCCGGGTTCAGCTCCTTCTCCCACCTCAAGCACCTGCCGGTGGATATCATCAAGATCGATGGATCCTTCGTACAGGATATGGCGCACGATCCCATCGACCGGGCCATGGTGGTGTCCATGAACGATATCGCCCATTCCCTGGGCCGGCGTACCGTCGCCGAGTACGTGGAGAGTGCCGCCATTTTGCGATTGTTGAAAGAGTGTGGCGTTGACTATGTCCAGGGGGACTATCTATGCCGACCCCTATCCTCGCTGGAGATCGCCGTGGGCGCCGGGAACCCGGCGGGCGCCGAGATTTTAACGTCAAGCCGCCGTCGAACCTAGCGCGCCCCGGTCCGTGGTAGCTGTGCCCATGAGCCGGCGGGCAAATCATTATTCATTTATTATTCAATGTTATACATGATTTTATGGCGATCGGAACCGAAGTTGGCATTGCCCTTGCAACTCTCGGATTACAAGGATGGATTTTCGGTACGGGTTCCGCCAGCGCTCAAGGACGGCAGAACCCCGCCGATAACGGAAGCACAGGATGCTTGTGGGCCAGGGGCGATGCCCCCTGCGTGCAGCTACCACGATCTTTAATCAAAGGGACTGAGAGCCGGGGTGCGTTGTTGGTGTCGTTGTGAATATCCGCCCGCAAGGCGGGGATCCTGAGACGCCGCACAGCCCCAATCCGTAGGAGTTCGCGTTTAAAGGCTCGGGGTCCTGCACGCAGTTTGGCCCACCGTATTCTCGGGGTGGTGAAAGTTTCGGTTTACTCCTCCTGCGCTAACTGCGCTTGCCCTGCCGATTGGCAGGGTTTTTTTTGCGAAAGCGCCGCGCCCCTGCCCCTGCATAACGCCGCAACCCCGGTCAGATCCAGTCACGGGGTTTGAGAAATTCCTCGTAGAGTTGGGCCTCCGGTGAGCCCGGATCCGGGGTCCATTGATACTGCCAGCGCACCCGTGGTGGAAGCGACATGAGTATGGACTCCGCACGCCCGCCGGACTGTAGCCCGAACAGCGTGCCGCGGTCGTACACCAGGTTGAATTCCACGTACCGGCCGCGCCGGTACAATTGGAATTCCCGTTCCCGTTCCCCGTACGGTTGTGCCTTGCGCCGTTGCACGATGGGCAGATAGGCGGAGAGAAACGTGTCCCCTACGCGCCGCGCGAACTCGAAACACCGCGCGAACGGCCAGTCGTTCAGGTCGTCGAAGAACAGTCCACCGATCCCGCGGGGTTCCGCGCGATGTGTGATATAGAAATACTCGTCGCACCATTGCTTGAATCGTGGGTAGACGTCATCGCCAAAGGGAGCGCAGGCATCCCGCGCCGTGCGATGCCAGTGGATGCAGTCGGCCTGATCCGGGTAGTAGGGTGTCAGGTCGAACCCGCCCCCGAACCACCAGACCGGCGGGGCGTGCGGGCTGTGAGTGACAAAATACCGTATGTTGGCGTGGGCAGTGGGCGCGTAGGGGTTGCGCGGGTGGGCCACCACGGAGACCCCCAGCGCGCGGAATCCGTGGCCCGCCAACTCCGGGCGCCGCGCACTGGCGGCCGCGGGCAGGGCCTCTCCATGCACATGGGAGTAGTTGATGCCCACCTGCTCGAAGACACTGCCCTCCTGCAGGATCCGGCTGCGTCCACCCCCGCCCTGCGCCCGTTCCCAGCGGTCTTCGCGGAACCGTCCGCTGCCGTCTTCCGCCTCCAGGGCCGTGCAGATGCGCTGCTGAAGGTCCAAGAGGTAGTGTTCTACGGAACCGGTGTTCTCTGGGGTCATGGCCGAGACATCTAAGCATGGCCGTACTGGCCAGCGCAACGTTCAGCCCGACCCAAAGCGCCTGTTGGACGGCGGTTTGTGCTACTGCGAAAGCGGTGTACCGGGTAATCTTTCCGACGGGCTTTGCTCAATCGCGACCGCAATTGGCCCCGTTCTTCCCTCGGGCCGCGCTACGAACCGCTGTGTGACCCGCGTCTAGCCACTACGCAGCGTGTGCCCGGTACGCCCGTCGCGGATCTCCGTGGGCCGGGGCCGGCCGCCGAGCGGCCCCGGAACGACACGGTTAACGTCGTGGCCGAAGCGCCGCCGCACCCCTAGCGCGCTGCGGGCGGGGGGTTGGCCGCTGCGGTTGGCGCTGGTGGAGACCAACGCGTGGCGGGACGCTCGGCATAGCGCCGCTGCCACGGGATGGGCGGTGACCCGGACCGCCAGGGTATCGTGGGCACCACGCAGATAGTCCGGGACCTCGGGACGGGCGGGCAGCAGCCAAGTCACGGGCCCAGGCCAAGTGTCTTGTATCCGTCGCCAAAGACGCGCTTCGAGCGGCAGCAGGAATGGTTCCAACTGGGCGAAGTCACTGGCGATCAGGATCAGTCCCTTGGCCATGGGCCGCGCCTTCAGCGCCAACACCCGCTGGACCGCCACCGCGTCCTGGGGGGCGCAACCCAGGCCATAGACGGCCTCCGTAGGATAGGCGATCACGCCACCGTTACGGAGCGTTCGGACCGCCTCACGCAGTTGCCAAGGATTCATGGAGGGGTAGGGTCGAGGGTATGGGCGGGTCCGGGTGCGCCGTTAGCGCTGATCGGCTGGATCGTAGCCGAACTCGCCATGCCACGACCCATTCGCCCAGTCGATGCGGCACCACTTCGGTACATAAGGACGTGGATCCGGTAGTGGAGTGGAGTCGTGGCGCAACGGCTTGCCTTCTCCCACGTCGCAGGTGCTGGCGACGGTGGCGCGGAACGCCAGATGCAGCATCGGGGAAACCGCCACAGCGGCCGCGTCCGGCTCCGCCTCGTGGAAGTGGAACCGTTTGGCCACCATGCAACTGAACAGTAGTTCCATTTCTGCGATCAGAGGCGCGGCGCGCTCCGTGGCCGCACGCTCCGCAGACGGGGTCAACACGAGTCGTACCGGCCGGTCGAACAGCTGTACCGTATGGTCCACCTTGCACCTCCCGGTCAATCCCGTTCGACGGTCGCCGATGCCGGCCCTAAAGCGCATCCGCTACGAGCGGACGCCTACTTGCTTAGTCGCAGGTCCCAAGGGAGACCTTACAGGGAGTCCGGCGTGCGTCTCGGTACCCACGGATCATTCGGACCGGATTTCCTAGGAGTGGTAACGTTCCTGGAGCTGACGGTCGGTATCACGCACCTTCTCGGCATTGGCCTGCCGGTCGTCCCGTAGTCGGACCGTCAGCTCCGGGTCCGAAATCGCCAGGATCTGGGCTGCCAGATAACCCGCGTTGCGCGCCCCGGCCTTGCCCACAGCTACGCAGGCCACGGGGATGCCGCCCGGCATCTGGACAGTGGAGAGCAGCGCGTCCACGCCCTGCAGCGGGCCGGAACTCAAGGGCACACCAACCACCGGCCGGGTGGTGAGCCCGGCGACCGTACCGGCCAGGTGGGCGGCCATGCCGGCTGCCGCAATGAACACCGCGCAGCCCCGTTGATCCGCGTCCTGTACGTATTCGTGAGTGGCGTCCGGTGTCCGGTGGGCAGAGGTGATCTTTACCTCGAAGGGGATACGCAAGGCGTTCAGCACGCTGAGCGTCTCCTCCATCGTTGGTAGATCGGAGCTGGAACCCATCAGAACGGCTACGAAAGGTTTGGCCATGGATCTTCCTAGAACGGAGGATGTAGGGATCAAAGTGTCCAAGATAGCCGGGTCATGACTGCGGGTCAAAGCCCGGTGCCCGCCCGGGCGCCCGGTGCCGGTCAGATTCTCAGCGGGACGCCGTTTTCCCTATCGACTCTTCCGATCCCTCCGCCTGATCGCTATCCATGGGTTCGGCAAACCCGCATTCCTTCCGCGGACACACCTTCTCGGTGCCCCGGCGCTTGGTAGTTTTCGCTGTGAGCATGGGCCAGCCGCAACTGGGGCACGGCTCAGCCAGAGGTTCGTTCCATACCGCGTAATCGCACTGCGGGTAGGTGGAGCAGGAATAGAAGATCTTGCCGTAGCGCGACTTGCGTTTGAGCATGGTGCCCTTGGCGCATTGGGGACAGCTGACCCCGGTGTCGGACGGTTTTTCCAGCGGCTCGATGAAACGGCATTTCGGATAGGTACTGCATCCGATAAATTTCCCGTAGCGTCCCCGGCGTACCAGGAGCGGCGACTGGCACTGCGGGCAGCTGCGCCCTTCTACAGCGCTGGTATCGGGCTCTTCATGGTTTCCATCCACGTCCCGGGTATAGTCGCAATCCGGGTACCCGCTGCAACCGATGAAACGGCCGCGACGGCCCAACCGTATGGTCAGCGGCTTGCCGCACTTGGGGCACGCCTCGTCCGTCGCCTCGGTGGTCGCCTCGGTCCGTGAGATATTCTTCTCCTTGTCTTTCACCAGTTCCTGGAAGGGCTTCCAGAACGCGTGCATGAGCGGAATCCAGTTCTTCTCGCCGCGCGCCACCGCGTCCAACTCATCCTCCAGTTTCGCCGTAAAATCGTAGTCCACGTATTGAGTGAAGTGCTGGCTCAGGAACCGCGATACGATCCGCCCCACGTCCGTGGGTTGGAAGCGCCGCTTGTCCAGCACCGCGTATTCCCGTTGCACCAGCGTCGATATGATCGAGGCATACGTGGAAGGGCGCCCGATACCGTATTCCTCCAGGACGCGCACCAGACTGGCCTCGGTGTAGCGGGGCGGCGGCTCCGTGAAATGCTGTTCGGGACGGATCTGCTCCAAGGCCAGGATGTCTCCCACCTGGAGCGGCGGCAGCAAGCGGTCTTCACTGTCCGCTTTCGCGTCGTCTACACCCTCCTGGTAGACCGCCATGAAGCCCGGATCCACGATGGTGGAACCGGTGGCCCGGAAGACGTTTCCTTCGCCGCAGGAGAAGTCGACGGCTACCGTATCGATGGTCGCATTGATCATCTGGCACGCTACCGTGCGTTTCCAGATCAGCTCGTAGAGCTTGAATTGATCCGCTGTCAGGTAGTCGTGGACGGACTCGGGTGTGCGGGACGCGGCGGTCGGTCGGATCGCCTCATGTGCCTCCTGGGCGTTCTTCGCCCGGGTCTTGTAGGCATGGGGGTCCTTGGGCAGGTTGTCCTTGCCGTAGCGCTCAGCGATCAAGGCGCGCAAATCCGCGATGGCTTCCTGTGCCAAATTGACCGAGTCGGTGCGCATGTAGCTGATCAGCCCCACCGCGCTGCCATCCACCTCCACGCCTTCGTAGAGCTGCTGGGCGGTGCGCATGGTCCGTTGCGCAGAAAAGCCCAACTTGCGGGATGCCTCCTGCTGGAGTGTGGAGGTAATGAACGGCGCTGCCGGGTTGCGCCGCCGCTTCTTCTTCTCAACGTTGGATACTATCAGCTTGCCGGCGCCCTGCTTTTTGAGCGCGGCATCGATCTTGTGAGCCGTCTTCTGATCCGAGATCGAGAACTGAGAGAGTTTTTCTCCGGCAAAATGGGTGAGCCGCGCGATGAACTTCTGAGCGTCCTTGGCCGTGTCGGCCTCTACGGTCCAGTATTCCTGGGGCGTGAATTTCTCTATTTCCTCTTCGCGCTCGACGATCAGCCGCAGTGCCGGGCTCTGCACCCGACCGGCGGATAGGCCATGGCGGATCTTTTTCCACAACAAGGGCGAAAGGTTGAAGCCGACCAGATAGTCCAGTGCGCGACGCGCCTGCTGCGCGTTCACAAGGTCCATCGACAGACCCCGGGGGTGTGCCACCGCGTCATTGACCGCGCGCTCGGTGATCTCGTGAAATACGACCCGGTGGATAGGCGTGTGTTCGAGGGTCTTTTGCTGCTTGAGCAGCTCGTAGAGGTGCCAGGAGATGGCCTCACCTTCCCGATCCGGGTCGGTGGCCAGATAGAGAGCGTCTGCGCCTTTCACGGCCTTGGCGATGGCGGTTACATGCCGGGCATTCTTTTCGATGACTTGGTACTTCATGGCGAAATCGGCGTCTGGGTCCACCGCGCCGCCTTTGGGCACCAGGTCGCGCACATGGCCATAGGACGCCAACACCTCGAAGTCCTTGCCCAGGTACTTCTTGATGGTCTTGGCCTTGGCCGGCGACTCAACGATGACGAGATTTTTGCCCATAGCTCACGATTCTGACGGCGGACGACCCGCGCTGGACTTTACCGGCACCCGCGGCGCGGCGCCAGGATTCTTCCGCGTGCCGTCCGACCCCGCCCCCGTATCGGCCGGACCCGCGATGGATTGAGGTTCCGCCGGAGGCGATTCCAGGTGCGCGGACGGGGGCTGGAGCGGAACGGCGGTGTGCGTTGCGAGCCGGAGACTACATTCAGGAACAAAGGGTTGCCTGAAGGCAACCGGGGAAATCGAGATTCCTAGTGGAGATAGCCCCCGGTGTTGTCGAACACCAGATCTTCCATCCATGCATACGCGGCCTCCTGGCCAGGCTGATTAAACAGGACCATCAGGGTGACCCACTTGAGCTGCTCCAGGTCGATCTCCTCGGTTTCCAATGCCATGGCCCGATCGATGACCAATTCCCGGTTGGCCGGCGTCAGGATGCCCATTTGTTCCAGGAACATCAAGAACCCACGGGCCTCCAGGTCGAGTTTCCGGACCTCCTGGGCGTTGAACAAACGTAGCGAATGGTAGGTCTGTACCCCTTGCAGGCTGTTCTCCTGGCGCGTCACCAAATCTTCCAGCCAGTCGAAGGCCTTTTCCACTTCGAGCGTGGGGAATCCCGCCTCCAGCAGCTTCCCCTGCAAAACCGAGCGCTCGGGCTGAAATTCCGTCTCGCTGTCGAGATAATAGTTCTCAAACAGGTACATCAGCACATCGAGCACGTTTTCTTTCATCGTTTAAAGCCCCTTCCCGGCCCGGAAATAGCGCCCGCCCGGGGCGCAGATCGCCAGGCCACGCAACTCCAATGCCAGCAGGATGGCGGAAACCGTCCCTGCCGTCAATCTCGTCCGGGCCACCACCAAGTCCACCGGGGCGGGATCGTATCCGAGCGCGTCCAGTACCCGGCGTTGGATCTCGTCCAGTTCTGGTGCAGGGGGGTGCAGGCGCGCAGCGGGGCCCGCGCCCAAGGCCGGCTGTGTCAGTTCTTCCAATATATCCTCCGCGGTTTCCACCAGCTTGGCGCCATCCCGCAGCAGTGCGTGACATCCCCTGGCAACGGGGTTGTATATGGAACCGGGCACCGCAAACACCTCGCGCCCCTGGTTGGCGGCGTGCCGGGCGGTAATCAGGGAACCGGAGCGCAACGCCGCCTCTACTACCAGCACGCCAGCACCGAGGCCGCTGATGATGCGGTTGCGGCGTGGGAAGTTCTCGCGCCGCGGCGGCGTGCCCATGGGGAATTCGGATACCAAGGCCCCGCGCTCGGCGATCCGCCGCGCGAGATCCCGGTTCTCCCTGGGGTAGACCTGATCGAGGCCGGTGCCTGCCACCGCCACGCTGAGTCCACCGGCATCCAAGGCGCCACGGTGTCCGGCGGTGTCCACCCCGCGGGCGAGGCCGCCGGTGATGGTGAGCCCCACCGCCGCCAGTTGTCCCGCAAGCTGATAAGCGATATCGCGGCCGCCCGGGGTCGGGTTGCGGCTCCCGACCACCGCCACTTGGGGGGTGGCGAGTACCGCCGGCGTGCCGGCCACGAACAGGGCCGGCGGCGGGTCGGCGATCTCACGGAGTGCGGGCGGGTAGCGCGAATCCTGCCAAGTCAGCAGTACATGGTGCGGCAACGCCAGCCAAGCGAGGTCCTGTTTGACCTTGCGCCAGTCGGGGTGTCTCAGATATGCCGCGCTGGCCGGGTCTAGCCCTGAGCGGCGCAATTCCGGGATCCTGGCGAGGACCCCGGATGCCGAGCCGCAGTGCTCCACCAGTCGGAGCAGGCCAGTGGCGCCGAGTCCGGGCGTGCGCACTAGCAGCAGCCACGCCGCGGTCTCCGATGCCGTGTCGTCCATGACTGGCTCCGTTCCGCGGTGACATCCATGTCAGTGGCCGCGGTCTGCCGGTCCGGCGGGGTGTCGGACCGGGGCTGAACCTCCGCGCGCTAGGGATTGCGCACGGTATCGTCCAGGTGGATGGCGCGTGTGGCGCTCATCACCAGGGCGTAGCTTACCCGCTCGAAGGGACGGAACACCATAAGTAGTCCTGCGCGTTCGTCAGGGAGCTGGACGGTCTTGCCCAGCCCGCCTTCCACGGTGTCGCGGATCCGCGCTCCGGTCTGGTAGATGGCCAGCACGTCTCCGACCCGGACCCCATCGCGGCGCCCCACATCCAGGACCACCACTTGATCCTGCCCGATCTGGGATACGCCGTGGAATACGGAAATGATCTGGCCGTCGACGGGCTGCTTCGGCGCGTGGGGCGTGAAGTTCTCTTCCACACGCTGATCGGTCAACGGAACCAGACGGTCGCCGGTCAATACCTCCTGGTTAACCCGTGTTAGGCGCAGGGTTGCCGGATCTCCGGGGGTGATCAGGGTCGCATCCGCCAGATGGATCGCTTCGTAGCCCAGGATCTCCTGGGTTTTCGGGTTGCGGTACACGCCCCCTTCCCGAACCACCGCATAGCGCCGGTGTGCCGGGTCAGTGAGCCGGCGTACGTAGATGCGGCTCCCGGAGGCGCCGACCAGATGCTCATTGGCGATCTCCACGACATAGGGCGCCGCCTTCAGTTCTCCCTTGGCCACTACGTCCGGCCGGGTCAGAAACGGGAGGATGGCGCTCATCGGAATGGTGGGGATCGCCTTGGGCAGGGGTTCGCGGCGCACCTCCGGATGGAGCGCCACCGTGCGTTCGCCGGCTGGCGCCGTGGTGGCTCCCGCCGCTGCGCGCCCCAGGCGCAACTGCGGCTTCCCGTTGACGTACGACAACACGATCACGTCACCCGGGTAGATCAGGTGGGGATTGCGGATCTGTGGGTTGACCGACCAGACCTCGGGCCACATCCAGGGGTCGCGCAGAAAGCGAGCGGAGATTCCCCAGAGCGTATCTCCCTTGACCACCACATACCGGTTGGGATGATCCGGCCGGAGCGTAACCGTGCCCGCCTGCGCGCCCCCACAGAGCAAAAGCACCAGACCCAGGGCA
Source organism: Chromatiales bacterium 21-64-14 (assembly GCA_002255365.1). NCBI lineage: Bacteria > Pseudomonadati > Pseudomonadota > Gammaproteobacteria > Chromatiales > Chromatiales bacterium 21-64-14. The sequence goes on along the minus strand of NCBI01000002.1, from coordinate 66,632 downwards.
AGCCATCTTGTCATAGCCATACGTTGTGACCCCTCACGCGGCGGATCGCCGCAGTTTAACGCAAATCCCACACTCCATGAAGTGTGGCCAATCCACAGCAAAATCCGTATGATAGTTAGCGTCCGAGATCCCCTATGGTTTATGCCGCGGCCAAGCCCGGTTTGTGACGGATTTCACATGGCGCTCCTTCAGATCCTCCACTACCCCGATCCCAGGCTCCGCCACCGCGCCCGAGCGGTGGAACGGGTCGACGACACCATACGGCGTCTGATCGACGACATGCTGGAAACAATGTACACCGCACCCGGGGTCGGGCTTGCGGCGGTTCAGGTCGGAGTGGACTGCCGGGTGGTAGTGGTGGACGTCTCCGAGGACCACAGCGCGCCACTGGCCCTGGTCAACCCGGAGATCCTGACCCGGGACGGCGAGGAGGAAATGCAGGAAGGGTGCCTGTCGGTTCCCGGGGTCTACGAAACCGTGCAGCGCGCGCAGCGGGTTCGCTTCCGGGCCCTGGGCCGGGATGGGCGGCCCTTCGAACAGGAGGCCGATGGACTGCTGGCGGTGTGCGTTCAGCACGAGCTGGACCATTTGGACGGGCGCCTGTTTGTCGACTACCTCTCGGAACTGAAGCGCCAGCGGATCCGCAAGCGGCTCGAGAAGCAGCGCCGGCTTGGGGGCGATGTGCCCGCTGAAACCGGTCGTTCTCACGGAACGGTAATTTAGCGGCCGGCCCCGGATCACCCGCCGGCGGGCGTTACGCCCCTACTCGAAATTCTCATGGCTACCGCCCTACGCCTCGTGTTTGCCGGAACTCCAGAGTTCGCGCTGCCCACCTTGCGGGCGTTGTGCGACTCGCACCATGCGGTGTGCGCGGTCTACACGCAACCGGACCGTCCCGCCGGTCGCGGGCGCCGACTGCGGGCGAGCCCGGTTAAGACCTACGCCCTGGAACAGGGCCTTGCGGTGGAACAACCCGCGACCCTCAACCTGGAAACGGCGCAACAGACGCTTGCGGATTACCGGCCGGACGTTTTGATTGTGGTGGCCTACGGCTTGCTGCTGCCGCGGGCGGTGCTCGCGCTCCCGATGCACGGGTGCCTGAATGTCCATGCCTCCCGGCTGCCGCGCTGGCGTGGGGCCGCGCCGATTCAGCGGGCATTGCTCGCCGGAGACACCGAAACCGGGGTTACCATCATGCAGATGGACGAAGGGTTGGATACCGGCCCCGTTCTGGCCCGCCGGTCGTGTCCGATAGGCCCCGAGGATACCGGGGGCCTGCTGCACGATCGCCTGGCTCAGCAGGGGGCCCTGCTCCTGTTGGATGTCCTGGGACAACTGGTGGCCGGGACCCTGGACCCCAGCGCTCAGGATCCGTCCCAGGCGTGCTATGCAAGCAAGGTCCGGAAGGCCGATGGGATCCTGGACTGGCGCCGCCCGGCGGCGGAGTTGGAGCGCCAAGTGCGCGCCTTCAATCCGTGGCCGGTGGCCCAGACCCGCCTGCCTGATGGGCAGACCCTGCGGGTATGGGCGGCCACCGCGGTGGCCGCGGGCCCGGGGGGAGCGCCAGGGACCGTGATCGCCGCGCAGCCCGAGGGTATCGACGTGGCGACCGGCCACGGGACGTTGCGACTACGGGAGATCCAGCTGCCCGGCGGGCGCCGGCTCACACCTGGGGAATTCCTCGCGGCGCGCAGGCTCGCGGGTAGCCGCTTCGGCTAGGAGCCTGGTGGAGTTCGGCTTGTTCTACGGAGGCGGACGGTGCCACGCCCCTCGACCAGCGGCCGGCGCCGCAGTAGCATCCGGACGCGCCGGGCCGGTTTCCGGGTGCCCCGGGGTATCTTCCCTGCCAGATGCGATCCGTCATGTCCGCCAACCCCCGCGCTCAAGCCGCCCGTGTACTGACCCAGGTCCTGGTGGGGAGGCATTCCCTGACCCAGGCGCTGCCCCGGGCGCTGGCGTCGCTTCCACCCGCGGAGTCCGGCCGGTCGTTGGTCCAGGAACTCTGTTACGGCGTCCTACGCTGGCACCCCCGCTTGGCCGCCCTGGCCCAGGCGTTACTACCCCGACCCCTGCGGCGGCGAGATGCGGACCTGTACAGTCTGCTACTGGTGGGGCTGTATCAGCTTGCCCATCTCAACATCCCGGCCCACGCCGCGGTGGATGAGACGGTGACGGCGGCCGGCTCCCTCGGCCGCGCGTGGGGCGCCGGGCTCGTCAACGGGGTGTTGCGGTCCTATGCACGGAATCGGGACGCCCTCACTGCCCAGGTAGAGTGCCGGGAGCCGGCACGGTTCGCCCATCCCCAATGGATCGTGGACGGCGTGCGCGCGGCTTGGCCGGACCACTGGCAGCAAGTGCTCGAAGCCAACAACGCGCGCCCACCCATGCACCTGAGGGTGAATACCAGCCGCATCTCCCGCGCCGATTATCTGGATCTGGCGCGCGACGGCGGCCTCGCTGTCCTTCCTGTGCCACAGGTCCCAAGCGGTGTTGTACTGGATGCGCCCCGAGAGGTTGCGCGGCTGCCTGGGTTCGCCGATGGGCTGGTCTCGGTCCAGGACGGCGCGGCTCAGCTCGCCGTGCCAATGCTGGAGCTCGCTGCTGGCCACCGCGTGCTCGATGCCTGTGCGGCGCCAGGCGGGAAAACCGCCCACATCGCAGAGAGTGAGCCGGCGCTCGCGCGTCTGGTGGCCCTGGAACGGGACCCGACGCGCGCCGCGCGGCTGACCGATAACCTGCGCCGTCTGCGCCTGAAGGCCGAGACCCACATCGCCGATGCCACCCAAACCGGGACTTGGTGGGATGGGAATCCCTTCGATCGGATTCTCCTGGATGCGCCGTGCTCCGCTACCGGCGTGATCCGACGTCATCCCGACATCAAATGCTTGCGCCGGGCGGGAGACATTGCGGCGTTGTCCGCCGCGCAGGACGCATTGCTGGAGGCGTTATGGCCCTTGCTGGATTCCGGCGGTATGCTGTTGTACGCCACCTGCTCAGTTCTGCCGCAGGAGAACGCGCAAAGAATGGCAGCGTTTCTGGACCGCCACCCCGAGGCCACGCCACGACAGATTCGATTGCCGGTAGGACGCCCATGTTCCATCGGCCATCAGGTCCTCCCGGGGGAGGGAGGGATGGACGGCTTCTATTACGCCGGCCTGGTAAAGCGCTGAAAACGGCTCACGTGAATGCCTAAGGGACGGACCAATGCACCGCGACCTGGAATGGGGGCGGCGCTCCTGCTGGCCGGGGTCGCGTTCTCGTTGCTGCCCATTAGATTCGCCTACAGCGCCTCCCCGCGGCCAGGGTTCTCCGTGCTCAGTGCCAACACGTACCTGGACGACGCAGTCTATCGCCTGAACGCGCGGCTGGCGTTCCGCCTCAGCGCGACGGCCGCGGAAGCCTTGAAGAATGACGTGCCACTTATCATCGAACTGCAGATCCAGTTGATGCGGCCACGGCGCTGGCTTTGGGCAGAGACGGTTGCGCGGCTGCGGCAGCGCTACCAAGTCCGCTATCACGCACTCAGTCGCCAGTACCTGGTGACGAACTTGAATACCGGGATCAGACGGATCTATCCGACCCGTGGCATGGCGTTCAAGGCGATCGGCTCGATCCGCAATCTCCCGATCCTAGACGAAAAACTGCTCGGCGGCGGCCACGGTGATTTTGTGCGGCTCCGGGTCCGTCTGGATATCGAATCGCTGCCCCTGCCGCTGCGACCCATGGCGTATCTGTCGTCCGGGTGGCACCTCGCCAGTGACTGGTATACATGCCCGGTTCACTCCTGAAGCGCCTGCTCACCGGAATCGTCCCGGCCATCCTGCTGGTGGCCCTGCTCCTGATCTCGCTGCACCTGATGGGGGATGCGACCCAGAAATCGGTGCGCGCCGATGGGCCGTATTCGTGGTTGTTGCTGGTCAACGTAGCCGGGCTGGTCGTTCTGCTGATATTGATCGGAAATCACTTGTTCCAACTGGTACGCCAGTACCGCGAACGGGTAGCGGGTTCGCGGCTTACCTTGCGTTTGGTGGCGATGTTCATCGTTCTGTCCGTGGTGCCAGTGTCGGTGGTCTACTATTTCTCCCTGCAGTTTCTTCATCGGGGTATCGACAGTTGGTTCGATCTGCGGATTGAGCATGCTCTGAGCGACGCGTTGGAACTGAGCCGCGCCGCTCTGGACATGCGCATGCGGGAGCTGCTGCGCGGCACCAAGGCGATGGCCGGTGACTTAGCGGACACTCCGAACGCCCTGGTGGGAATCAAGCTGAACGATCTTCGGGTCGCGAGTGATGCCAGCGAGTTGTCGGTGTACGGGCAGGGCGCCCGTGTGCTTGCGGTCAGCAGCGCGAACGCATCGGAGATCGTACCCGATCGCCCTGGCGACGGCGTCCTTCTCGCGCTGCGGCAGGGTCATGACTATGTCGGCCTGGACGTGATGCGTGACCATGGCCTGCATGTCCGTGCGGTGGTCAATATACCGTCCGACAGCCACGGTAGCGCCGGCCGATTGTTGCAGGCCCTTTATCCGGTGCCCGAGCGCATGGGCGCGTTGGCCGACAGCGTCCAGGCCGCCTTTGCCCAGTACAAGGAGCTGTCGTACCTGCGCCAGTCCTTGAAGTACAGCTTCACGTTGACGTTGACCCTGGTGCTGCTCCTCAGCCTGCTTTCTGCGGTTTGGGCGGCGTTCTTCTCCGCGCGCCGCGTGATGGAGCCGATTCGTGAGCTTGCCGAGGGTACCCGCGCCGTCGCGGCCGGTGAGTACGATAAGCGGCTGCCGGTCGTCGGGCACGACGAACTCGCGTTTCTGGTCCGGTCGTTCAACGACATGACACGAAAAATCGCCCTGTCACGGAACGAGGCGCGTCACAGCCAGCGGCAGGCCGAACGGCAACGGGCCTACGTGGAGGCGGTCCTCGGCAGGTTGTCTTCTGGAGTGCTCGTCCTGGATCGGGGGCGCGTTCTGCGTACCGTGAACGATGCCGCCGGACACATCCTGGGTGTCGGTCTCGGGGCCTGGGTAGGCCGGCGACTGGAAGAGACGCTGACAGTCCACCCGCAGCTGGGGCCGTTCGTTGATGTGCTGGTACCGTATCTGTTGGCGTCGGGCAGCGAATGGCGTGCCGAAGCCACCCTATTCGGCGGCGCGGGTCGCCAGGTGCTGATGTGCCGCGGCACGCCGTTGTCGGAAGTCGGTAGCCTCCAGTCTGGGCATGTTATCGTATTCGATGATGTGACGGCCCTGATCCAGGCGCAGCGTGACGCAGCCTGGGGCGAGGTGGCGCGGCGCTTGGCGCACGAGATCAAAAATCCGCTGACCCCCATCCAGCTTTCGGCGGAGCGCCTGCGCCGCAAATTCCTGGCGGATATGAAGCCGGCGGATGCGGAGGTGCTGGATCGCGCGACCCATACTATCGTGCAGCAAGTCGAAGCGATGAAGGCGATGGTCAACGCCTTTACGCAGTATGCGCACGCACCGCCGATCCGATTGACGACGCTGGATTTGAACGAGCTGATCGGCGAGGTCCTCGAGCTCTATCGTGGAGGGGCCTCGGTGTTGCGGATTCAAGCGAACCTGGAGGCGCATCTTCCGATGGTTCACGCGGACTCCGGTCGGTTGCGCCAGCTGTTGCACAACCTGGTGAAGAACGCGATGGAAGCGACGGTGCGGGCCAACGACCCGCATCTGATTATCGCCACTGTCTACCGCGGCGCCGCGGCAACGCGCTATATTGAGGTCTCGGTGGAGGACAATGGGCCCGGGTTTCCCGATGGTGTCATGGCCCAACTATTCGAGCCCTACGTGACGACCAAGCCCAAGGGTACGGGTTTGGGCCTCGCCATCGTCAAGAAGATCGTCGAAGAGCATGGAGGTCTGATCTGGGCGGAGAACCATGTTCCGACCGGGGCCCGGGTGATCATCCGATTGCCGGTGGCCACGGTGCGCGTGCCGGCGCCCGTGGGCCAGGTTCAGCGCGATGCGCGGTGACCGATGGTTCGCGTCACCATGGGATCGAGGCGCGGATCGCCAGCGCGCGGCGCAATGGCTTCCGGCATCACCACGCCTGGCGCGAAACACTACATTGGGGCGGTTGTGAACTATATATTAGTAGTGGATGACGAACCCGCTATCCGGAACCTCGTGAAGGAGATTCTCGAGGATGAAGGGTATGAGGTAGGGGTGGCAGAGGATGGGGCGGAGGCGCGCCGGCTGCGTCGCTGCCGGCGTCCGGATCTGATCCTGTTGGACGTCTGGATGCCGGACGTGGATGGGGTGACCCTGCTCAGGGAGTGGTCCGAAGGGGGTGGTTTGCCGTGCCCGGTGATTGTCATGTCCGGACATGCCACCGTAGAGACGGCGGTCGAGGCTACGCGGCTCGGCGCCTATGATTTCATTGAGAAGCCGCTTTCATTGGCCAAGCTCCTGCTTACGGTAGAGCGCGCCCTTGATGCTGAGCGTCTGTTGCGCGAGAACGCGGGCCTGAAACGACGCTCACCGAGCATGCTGGAGCCGATCGGGAAAAGCGCCGTCATGCATGGGCTGCGTGACCAGGTCAAGCGGATCGCGCGTCATGAATCCCCGGTGCTGATCACCGGAGAGCCGGGCAGCGGCAAGCAAACTTTTGCGCGATTTATACATGCATGTGGCCCGCGCCGGGACGGTCCCTTTGTGGAAGTGGGCGTCGGGAGTCTGAGCCGTGAGCGGGCATTGACCGATCTTTTCGGGCGGGAACGCGATGGCGTGATCGAATACGGTTTGTTGGAGCAAGCTAACGGGGGCACGCTTTTTATCGACGAATTGGCGGATCTGGACTTGAGGACCCAGGTCCAACTGCTCGCCGCTCTGGAGAGCCATTCGTTTTCCCGGGTGGGGAGCGATGGGACGCTACGGCTCGATGTGCGCGTGATCGCGGCGACCTTGTCGGCTTTACCGGCGGAGGTGGCGGCCGGCAGGTTCCGGGAGGACCTGTATTATCATCTTAACGTTGTTCCGCTCGTGATCCCCGCATTGCGCGAACATCCCGAGGACTTACCCGAGTTGCTCGATTTCTACGTGGATCAGTTCGTCAATCATGAGGGCCTCCCCTACCGTAGGCTTGCCCTCGCCGCCCAGAATCGCCTGCGCCATTACCACTGGCCGGGCAATATCCGGGAGCTCAAGAACCTCGTTCAGCGCCTCCTGATCCTGGCGACCGGCGAGGAGATCGGTCCCGTGGAGGTGGAAAGCGCGATCGGCGCCAGGGTGCGGCAGCCGAGGCGGCCACCCCTGCCTGCCAACATTTCTTTCGAGTTACCACTGCGAGAAGCGCGGGAACGGTTCGAGCGCGCCTACCTCGAACACCAACTCCAGGAGGCAGGTGGTAGCATCGGTCGTCTGGCCGTGCAGGTGGGGATGGAGCGTACTCACCTCTACCGGAAGCTTCGGGCGCTGGGTATCGATCCGAAAAAGGTCGCGTACGGAGAGTGATGCGCGACCACCTGCCCGCGGGACGGTACGGGCCCTTCCGTCCGCCGTTCGTCCACCCCAGCCGGATCCCCTGCGGGACTCAGCCCGCAGGTCAAAACCCGGCAGCCCGCTGGTTGGGCAGCACTTGCGCGCTTTTGGGGAGCAGGTTCCCGGTACCGAGGCGCGGGTTGCCGCGCTATGCCGCCATGGGAGCGCGATCGCCGCGCAAGGTGATGCGCTGATCGAGGTGGACGATGATCAGAATGGAGGGGCATTGATGGGCGTGATCCAGAATCTGGAGGCACTGCTGGCCACCGGCCAGGACAACGCGTTGCTGCGTTACGGCCTGGGCAGCGCCTACCTGAAGGAAGGTCAGGCTACCCAGGCGGTGGCCCACCTCGCGCGGGCGCTGGAACTGGAGCCGTTGCACTCGGCGGCCTGGAAGGCCTACGGGAAAGCGCTGGCCGATGCGGGGCGTCTCCCGGAGGCGGCCCACGCATACGAACAAGGCATTCGGGTGGCGGAGGGGCGCGGCGACGTTCAGGCTGCCAAGGAGATGCGGGTGTTCCTGAACCGGGTCCGGAAGGCGCTGGCAGGCACGGGGTCGAACCGCTGAGCCTCGGGGGTGAGTGTTTTGAATCCGTTAGACGCGTTTACAGGGCGCGCCGGGGCATTTATCGGATTTTATTCCCACTTTATTGCCATAAAAATTAATTTTTAGGCATACAAAACCCACCCACATATATTTTACCTCATTGTGGGATATTGGACCCATAAAATTCCGTATGGTCGGCCAAAAGTGGGCGGACAGCAGATAATATACTCTTAAAAACCCGCTGATTTGCCTTTTCTTCGTGGCCAAGGAGGTCCTTCATGTGTTGGCGCTGGGTGGGCATGCCGAAACAGGCCGGACAATTTTCGCTAATCACCGGCAGGGCGGCCATCCGGGCAAAGGCGGCAGTCTGGCGCTCGCGGACATAGATCAGGGGCCTAATCACGCGCACGTCCCCCGCGTCGTTGCGGTAATGGGCCTTCATGGTCTTCAGGCGTCCCCCGTGGAAGGCCGACATCAGGAAGCTCTCCGCCACGTCGTCCAGGTGCTGGGCCAATGCCAACACGTTGTATCCCTCGCGGCGCGCGGTGTCGTAGAGCACGCCGCGCTTCATGCGGGAGCAGAACGCACAGAACGAATCATTGCCCATGTGTGCACGGGCACGATCGAGGATCGGCTGCGCGCGATAGAAGTACGGAACCTCCAGGGTGGCTAGGTACGGCTTAAGGACGGATGGGTCGAAGCCTTCCACCATGGGGTCGACAGTCGCGGCCCCCACCGCAAAGGAAATGGGCGCGTGGCGTTGCAGGTGGAGCAGGACATGCAGCAGCGACAGGGAATCCTTTCCGCCCGAGAGCCCCAACAGGATACGGTCGCCGGGCCGGATCATGCCGAAGTCGGCGATACCCCGTCCGACAGGCCGCAGCAGGTTTTTCGGAGGTTGCACCGGAGTGGCCATAGGCTGGAAAGATACCGGGACTTCGTCCAGTGGCGCAAGGACGCGGCACCGGTCGCAGGATACGGAATCCCCGGAGTATACTACCGCGACGGCCGTGACCGGGCGCGGCCACCACGGCGGAGTCCAGCAATATCCATGCCGCACCGTAAGGTCAAGGGAATCACTGCGCAGGAGGCCTGGGCGGTGCTCGAGCAGAATCCCAGAGCGGTACTGATCGACGTGCGCTCCACCATGGAGTACCTGTTCGTCGGACACCCGCGGGGGGCGATACACATCCCCTGGATCGACGAACCGGATTGGCGGATTAACCCCAGCTTTTCTCTCCTGGTGCGTAAGGTGATGCTTGGGGGGGTATCCGGTCACGGCAACGGCTGCGCACCCGTTATTCTGATCTGCCGAAGCGGAAATCGCTCCCGAGAGGCCGGCGAACTGTTGGCCGGGGAGGGGCTGCCCGACGTGTTTCACGTGAGCGACGGGTTCGAGGGGCCGCTGGATGAACAGCATCACCGGAGCACCCAGGCCGGGTGGCGCCATGTGGGCCTGCCTTGGGAGCAGTGTTGAAACACTATCCCAGCCCAGTCGCGGACATCCTCGATAGGATCCTGCGCCGCAAGGCCGAGGAGGTGGCGGCGCGGCGCCAAGCTTTAGGGATCGGGGAGTTGCGTCGGCAGGCGGAAGGGGCCCCACCCACGCGGGGCTTCGCTGCGCGCCTGCGTCAAGTGGTAGCGGCTGGAGACGCTGCGGTAATTGCGGAAATCAAGCGCGCCTCGCCCAGCAAAGGGGTTCTGCGTGAAGTATTCGAGCCGGAGCGGATCGCCGAATCCTACGCGCGGGGCGGGGCCACGTGCCTTTCGGTGCTCACCGACCGCGAATTCTTCCTCGGGGATGATACCCACTTGGCGCGGGCCCGATCCGCCTGTGGCCTGCCGGTGCTGCGCAAGGACTTCGTGATCGATCCCTACCAGATCTACGAATCCCGGGTATTGGGGGCCGATTGTATCCTGCTGATCGTCGCTGCCCTGGGTGATTCCCAGCTACGTGAGTATTGCGACTTGGCCCAGGGCCTGCACATGGACGTGCTGGTGGAGGTGCACGACGGGGTGGAACTGGATCGGGCCTTGGTTGTGGACGCGCCCGTGGTCGGGATCAACAACCGGAACCTGCGTACCTTCGAGACCGATTTGGCCACCACCCTGATGCTGCGGGAACGGGTGCCGCCGGACCGTTTGTTGGTGACCGAGAGTGGGGTGCAGAACCGCGATGACGTCGCCCGGCTACGCAGCCACGGCGTGTGCAGTTTCCTGGTGGGAGAGGCCTTCATGCGCGCGCCGGACCCTGGAGCGCGGCTCGCCGAGTTGTTTGCGTGACCGCGCGGCTTGCGCGGCACCTCCGCGTAGCCGGAGTTACATCGCTCGATGCGCGTGCCCTCGTTTACGCGCCGCGGGTGCCGAGGTGGGTCATGGGACGCGTCAACGGGTACCGTGCACCACGATGGTCTTGCCCTTCACCGAGATCCGATTCTCCTCTTCCAGGCTCTTAAGCACGCGGCCCGCCATTTCGCGCGAGCAGCCTACGATGCGACTGATCTCCTGACGGGTAACACGGATCTGCATGCCGTCGGGATGGGTGAGGGCGTCGGGCTCTTTGCACAATTCCAGCAGGGTTCGGGCGACCCGGCCCGTCACGTCCAGGAACGCGAGATCGCCGGCCTTGCGGCTGGTTTTGCGCAACCGCAGCGCCATTTGTGAGGCCAAGGCGAACAGGATACTGGGATCTTCCTCGGATAATTGACGATACCGGGTATAGCTGATCTCCGCCAGTTCGCAGCGGGTTCGGGCCCGGACCCACGCGCTGCGGTTCTGTTGCTCATCGAACAGCCCCATTTCTCCAAAGAAGTCACCGGGATTCAAGTAGGCGAGGACGATCTCGCGTCCGTCCTCGTCTTCGATCAGTACGGTGACCGAGCCCTCAATGATATAGTAGAGGGCATCCGGTTGATCTCCAGCGTAGATGATCACGCTCTTGGTGGGATAGCGGCGACGATGGCAGTGGACCAGGAACCGCTCGATGGTCGGGTTTACCTTAGGAGCCGTCAGTTTGGCCATGGCTTGCCCTCGGGGGCGCCGCGCCCCGGAATACCCCGAAAAATCACCGGCTAAGTGTAAGCCAATGTCTTGAGGGTTGTCGAACGGTGTGGATCCATACTTATAGCGGCACGGGGCGGCGAGCGTGAAGGTCTCCGCCCGTTGGGTGCGGGACGTGATGTTCGTCGGCGAGGCCGGGAGTGGGCACGCCCTCATCATGGACGGTGACCCGCAGGCCGGTGGGCACAACCTGGGGCCGCGTCCCATGGAGATGGTCCTGCTGGGCCTGGCTGGGTGTACGGGCTTCGACGTGGTGCAGATCCTTGCCAAGGCGCGCCAGCCGGTCATGGACTGTGTCGTGGAGGTGTCCGCGGAACGGTCTACCTCCGTACCCAAAGTCTTTACGGGAATCCACGTTCACTACGTGGTCAGCGGGCGGGGTTTGGCGGAACACCAGGTCCACAGGGCGGTGCAGCTCTCAGCGGAGAAATACTGTTCGGTGTCGGTGATGCTCGGCAAGACCGCGACGATGACCCATGACTTCGAAATCGTCGACGCCGAAAGCTAAGGATCGCGGTACCCGTCCCGCGCCCACGGCTGGACTGCGGCATGTGGCGCTCATGGTCGCGGATCTGGCTGCCTGTGAGCGGTTCTACGTGGAACTCCTGGGCATGCGTGTGGAGTGGCGGCCGGACCCGGATAACGTCTACCTGACCTCAGGGGCCGACAACCTGGCCCTCCACCGGCCCGCCGGGCACTTCGCTCCGCAGGGCGATCAGCGTTTGGATCATATTGGGTTCTTGCTCCGCAGCCCTGCGGATGTGGACGCATGGCATGAGTTCCTTGTGGGCCGGGGTGTGCCCGTCCGGTCTGCTCCGCGCACTCACCGGGACGGGGCGCGCAGCTTCTACTGCCAGGATCCGGCTGGAAATCTCGTGCAGATGATTTACCATCCCCCCATAGCCGAAGATCGGGCATAATGGCGCCCCTGGGTTGATCGGCCGCCCGCTCTGTAGGGCGGGGGTGCGGCCGGGCGTTGTTGGGCGTAGCGTGGGAGGGCGTGGTCGTGGCGAGGGCAACCCAAAAGCTTCGGCTGCACGGCTTCAACAACCTGACGAAGAGTCTGAGTTTCAATATTTACGACGTCTGCTATGCCAAGACGGCGGCTCAGCGCAGGGAGTACATCGAGTATATTGATGAGGCCTACAACGCGGAACGCTTGACGCAGATCCTGACCGACGTGACCGGGATCATCGGCGCGAACATCCTCAACATCGCGCGCCAGGACTACGACCCGCAGGGCGCCAGCGTCACCATGCTGATCGCCGAGGACGCGATATCGTCCGAGCAGCTGGCGAGCGTGGCCGGCGTCGCCCTACCAGAGGCCGTCGTCGCCCACCTGGACAAGAGCCATATTACCGTCCACACCTACCCGGAGAGCCACCCCAACCCGGATAACGGCATCAGCACGTTCCGTGCGGATATCGATGTCTCCACCTGCGGGCGCATATCACCGCTGCGCGCCCTGAACCACCTGATCGACAGCTTCGAGTCCGACATCGTCATTATGGATTACCGGGTGCGTGGCTTTACGCGCGATGTCAGTGGCAGGAAGCATTTCATCGACCACAAGATCAATTCGATCCAAAATTTCATCGCCAAGGACACCCGGGAACGCTATCAGATGGTGGATGTCAACGTCTACCAGGAGAACATCTTCCATACCAAGATGATCCTGAAGGAGTTCGACCTGGACAACTATCTGTTCGGAATCGACCGGGAGGATCTGTCGCAGCGCGAGGAAAAGCGCATCCGGGGCTTGTTGCAGCGGGAGATGGTGGAGATGTTCTACGGGCGCAACATCCGGCGTTGATCCGGCACGGCCGCCGCTTGTATTCCCGGGAACCGGGTTTCAGAACCAGTAGGCGGTGGTGGTCATGATGCGCGAAGTCAGCGCCATGATGCCGCGCACCGGCGCCGGCAGCGGTGCCGCGCCGGACTCCAATGCCACGGTGGCGTGCCGCGCCTCGTCCCGTTTCATCTGCTCCAGAATGGCCCGGCTTTTGTGATCCTGCGTCGGCAGACGGCTAAGATGCCCGTCTAGGTGATGCCCCACCTGGGCTTCAGTCTCAGCCACGAAACTCAGGCTCCAGCGGTCCCCAGCCAGACCGGCCGCCGCCCCGATGGCCAGGGAACCGGCATACCACAACGGGTTCAACAAGCTTGGGCGGTGTCCGAGGGCGCGTAGGCGGCCGGCGCACCAGTCCAGGTGGTCGTTCTCCTCCCAGCACGCCTGTTGCATCTTGGCACGGATTTCCGGCCTCCGTGCGGTAAGCGCTTGGCCCTGATAGAGGGCCTGCGCGCAGACCTCGCCGGCGTGGTCGACCCGTATCAACCGGGCAGACTGATGTTGCTCCGCGGTGGAGAGCGTGCCGTCTTCCACAGCGGCGGCCGGGTCCGGGCGGCCGGTGGTGGTGGGGTTGCCGAACAGGGTACGCAGTGCCTGGTCCACCTGTGCGATCAGCCGGTCCGTTGCGGAATAGTGGTGTTCACCCATCGCTCCAAGATACTGCCTCAGGCTATCGGATGTCGAGGATCATCGATGGTTTCACGCGCGGCTATTCCATGACGCCGCTGTGCGTTGCACCGGGAAGCTCATCACCGTCCCGCTGCGCACCGGCGGTGAGTTGCCGGTCGAGCAGGGCCACTGGATGGAGAAGTTCCAGGTCGTTCAGTCCATGGCCCAAGGCCCCGGCGAAGTGCAACGCGCAACCCACATTGGAGGTGATCAGAAACTGCGGCCGCGCGGCGCGCAGCGCCACGAGTTTCGGCTCCAGCAGCCGCTGGGCCTGTGCCCGGTCAGTCAACAACTGACTGCCGGCGGCGCCGCAACAATGGGCGTTTCCCGGCAGCGGGTCCACCTTCAGCCCCGGAATCCGCTTCAGCAGACGGTAAGGCGCGTCCGGCACGCGGAGTACGTTGGTCAGGGTGCATGGATCGTGCACCAGAGCGCGCGCCGCGAGGGGCGCGGGCGTGACACTGGCTGGCCACGGCGTATCGGCCACAAACCGGGTGATGTCCCATACCCGCTGCGGGAAGGCGGTGTCGTCCTCGTCGGAGAGCAGTTGCGCGTATTCGGACAGCTCTGCGGTGCAGCCGCTTGCCACTCCCACCACGGCGGTCAATGCCGGATCCGCGAATGCCCGGAGATTGCGCCGCGCCAGGGAGCGGGCTCCCTCCGATGCCCCGTTGTGGCGATGCAGAGCGCCGCAACAGGCCTGGCCGGCGGGCACCGTTACGTCGAAGCCGATCCGGTTCAAAACGCGAATGGCGGCCTCCAGGGTCACGCGGTCCAACACCGTCGCGACGCACCCGGTGAATAGGGCCACGGTGCCACGGCTGCTGCCGTGCGCGCGGTACCGGGACTTCCATGGGCGCATGGGTGGCAGCGCGGGTAGCAACGCCTCCAGGCCGGCGAGTCCCAGCCGGTCCAGCAGGCCGCTACGGCGTGCCGCGATCTGCAGGCCAGAGCGTTGATAGAGGCGCAGCAGGGCTACGGTAAAATGCAAGGCTTTGCGGTGCGTCACGATGCCATCCAGGGTCACCCGGCGCAGCAGGCGTTGTGCCGCGCTGCGCCCACGCCGCGGTTCCAACTCCGCGCGGATCCCGTCGATGATCGTGCCGTAGGGGACCCGAGAGGGACACACCGATTCGCAAGCGCGGCATACGAGGCAGTGGTCCAGGTGGGCGAGCAGGCGTGGCTGCGCCTGCAGGCGTCCGGTCAGCAGGCCCTGGATCAGAGCGATGCGACCGCGCGGCGATTCTCCCTCGTCGCGGCTCACGGCATAAGTGGCACAGTGGGGAAGGCACAGACCGCATTGCACACAGTGGTCCGCGGCCGCTAGCAGCGCTGCGGCGCGCGGTCCTTCCGGTGGGCGGGTGGCGTTTGGTGGACGGGCGCGGGGGTTCTGCATCGGTCGATCGTCGCTACCAGGGGGCTGGATTGTCACGCGCTCCGTGGTCTCTCCGCGCAACAACGTTGAAGCACTGGGCTGGGCTGTTAGTATACGCCGCTCGACTTACTGCATTGCGGGTAAAACCACGCCCGTCAGGGGGGGTTCAAACGGTGGTGCGATGGATCATGCTGAGCGCGTTGGCGCTGGTCCCGACCGTTGCCAGTGCCGCGTCCTGGAACGGCGAGGCCGATCTCGGGTTGGTCGCGACCCAGGGCAATACTAATACCAGTACCCTGAATGCGGCGCTCGACGTCGAACATCAGCATACCCAGTGGCGTGACGATCTCAGGCTGGAGGCGCTCAACAGCGCTAACCAGGGGACCACTACCGCTGAGCGCTACGTCGGCGAGTTGAAGACCGCGTACGACTTCAGCCACGCCTCGTTCTGGTTTGGCAACTTGCGCTATGACGCGGACCGGTTCAGTGGTTATGCTTACCAGGCGTCGGAGAGTTTCGGTTACGGGCACCGCTTCCATCCCTACGCGTCAGTACACGCGGATCTCCAAGCGGGCCCCGGTCTGCGCCAGAGCCGCCAGGAGGGTGAGCGCGGGCGGAATGAGGTGATTGTCCGCGCCGCTGCCGGGCTTACCTGGGCACTCAGCGACAGCGCCAAGCTCAACCAGCGCCTGCGGGTAGAGGGCGGACGCAGCAATACCACCGTGGAGTCGGTGAGTTCGCTACAGAGCCAGGTGGTGGGCAACTTGGCCGTGAAGGTCGCGGAGACCGTCAAATTCAACAGCAGCGTCCCGGTGGGGACCAAAAAGACCGATTATCTCAGCTCTGTGAACTTGGTCTACCGTTTCTGAGGGGTTCCGGCTGGCGTCGATGGTTCCCGCTGGCTTGCCGAGCCCATATAATCGCCCGATGTCCTACTACCGTTACCATGTGTTCTTCTGTACCAACCAGCGGGAGGACGGCAGCGCCTGCTGCCAGAATCATGATGCCCGGGCGGTGCGGGACTACGCCAAGGCCCGGACCAAGGCCTTGGGTCTGACGGGCGCGGGCGGGGTGAGGATCAATCTCGCCGGGTGCATGGACCGCTGTAGCCAGGGTCCGGTGCTGGTGGTGTATCCGGAGGCGGTTTGGTACACCTATGTGGATACCGAGGACATCGACGAGATCATCGAAGAACATCTGATCCACGGACGGGTAGTGGACCGGCTACGTATCTGAGACCGGCGGGGTCCGATCCAGGCCGCGGCCCGGCGCTCTCAGAATATATTCTAATTTTTAATTAGTTACATACATAGCTGGGGTGCCGAGGTGCGCTGGCCGATGGGGTCCGGCGCCGGGTTGACAATCGGAATTAAATATTAGAATATATTGATCAGCTGATGTCCGGACCCCGCAAATCCGTATGTCAGCGACTCCTCCATCCTCCTTTAGGTGGTTTTCACGCGGCCTCTCAAGGCCGCGTTTTTTTCTGCCGCCCCGCCGGTCCTGCCGTCCCAGGCTTGTAACTTGCGTACGGTTTTTGTACCATTTGCGCCCCTCCCGCGGCCCCGCCGCGGTATTTTGGAGAGAGTGTGATGAAGACCTTCGTAGCCAAGCCGGAGACCGTGATCCGCGACTGGTACCTAGTAGACGCGTCCGGCAAGACTCTCGGTCGTCTGGCGTCCGAGCTGGCTCGGCGGCTGCGCGGCAAGCACAAGCCGGAATACACGCCCCATGTGGATACCGGGGACTATATGGTAGTGGTCAACGCGGGTCAGGTGCGGGCCACCGGCGCGAAACTGACCGACAAGGTGTATTACCATCACACCGGATACATCGGGAACCTGAAATCCATCACATTGGGCAAGCAGCTGGCGACCGCTCCGGAGCGGGTCATCCAGCATGCGGTACGCGGCATGCTCCCCAAGAACTCTCTGGGGCGCGCCATGATGCGCAAACTCAAAGTGTATCCGGGCCCCGAACACAAGCACGTGGCGCAGCAACCCAAGCCGCTCGAACTGTAACACAGAGGATTCCTCCCTATGACTCAGCAGGTGGCCTACAGTACCGGTCGTCGCAAGACCTCCACGGCGCGGGTCTACCTTCGGCCTGGAACCGGCGCGATTACCGTAAATCAGCGGCCCGTGGAGCAGTACTTTGGCCGCGAAACGGCGCGTATGGTGGTGCGTCAGCCGCTGGAGGCCGTGACCTTGGCGGACCGGTTCGACGTCCATGCATTGGTTCGGGGCGGGGGCAGCACCGGCCAGGCAGGGGCGATTCGCCACGCCGTGGCTCGGGCATTGGTCGCCTATGATGAACAACTGCGCGTCCCGCTTCGAAAGATCGGTTTTCTGACCCGCGACGCTCGGGAAGTGGAGCGCAAGAAGGTAGGGCGCCATAAGGCCCGTCGCGCGCCCCAGTACTCGAAGCGCTAGAGCGCCCCGGCGCGGACCCGGTTATTCGGATTCCGCGCCCCCGGCCGAGCGTTTGTGCAACCGACGAACGGAGTACCAGAATGGGTGTATGCCTCCCGCGCTGACCGCGTCCTTCAGGACGTGGTCCCGCGCTTCCGGGTTCCCCCGCCCTTCGGGGTACGCCCGCGGGTGTCGCGGGTTGCTGCGGTCCGCTGGCTCCGGCGGCGCGCAATCGGTTACCACTGGGGGATCGTCTAGCGGTAGGACAGCGGACTCTGACTCCGCTAACCGTGGTTCGAATCCACGTCCCCCAGCCAATCGTTCCCCTTTGCCCATGGGGTGACCGGTTGGGCCATTTCCACATCATGACCCGGATGCGGTCATATTCGCCGGGCGCAGTGGCCCCGATTCCGAGATGAAATGTTGCATATAAGCAACATATTTCCAACTGTTGCAGAGTTAATCAATTTTGTTGCGTTCCTACACTAAGCTGCTATAAAGTACGGCAGGTTCACCCACCATCTTTGCTTCGTTATGGAGAGCGATCCGATGAAAAAGAAGCTGATCACGTACGCCGTGGCGGCGGCGATTTTCGCACCGTTGACGGCCCAGGCCGGCACGACCCTGTACGGCCGTTTGGACATCAGCGCCAACGCCTGGGATACCCAGACATCGTCTGCCGCGAATGGCTCTTTCCCCGGCGCCAATTTCAACCTGCGTGGCCTGAACATGATGCGGGGCAACAACGTCGACATGTTGAGCAACGACAGCGTAGTGGGCCTGAAGGGCTCTGAAGCCTTGGGCAACGGCCTGCAGGCCATCTACAAGGTAGAATGGGGCATTGATCCCACCTGTACGTTCGGTGCCAGCAACAACGGCAGCTGCCAAAATACGCCCGGGTCAAACAACGGCAGCGTAAACGGCAGCGTATACGGTCGTGAGCAATGGCTGGGTCTGCAGAGCGCTAGCTTTGGCAGCGTGACCTTTGGCACCGTGCTGACGCCCTATGCGTACACCGGTAGCCTCGTCGACCCGATGTACAACACGGCCTTGCAGGCGCGCAATTTCGGCATGGAGTCGGCGCTGCAGAACGACATGTCCGGCGAAGACGGCCAGGCCTTCGCCAACAAGAGCCTGCGTTTCACCTCGGCTAAAATCATGGGTTTCCAAGTGCTGGGCCACTACACGTTGCATACCAACCAAGCGGCGGGAATATCCGGCCATGACACTTGGAGTGCGGGACTGCTCTACGATCAGGGTCCAGTGCTGGCCTATGGCAACTACATGACCAATGGAGCCGGCGGCAAAGACAGAGCATACAAGTTCGGCGCGAAGATTGATCTGAGCAGCTTTGTGTCCGGTATGGCGGTTTACGGGCAGTGGGAGCGCGACGGTGGTCTTATCAGCCGTAGCTTCGGAGTTTCCGCCAGTGGCGCCTTAGTTGCCCCGGCCAGTGCCCTTGCCCAGAACAACCTGAATGTAAACGGCGGGGACACTTGGTTCACGGGAGCGTCCTATGGCCTGGGTAATGCCACTCTGGTGGCCGAGTACGGGCAGGGTAACGACAGCCGCAATGCGGGAGGGGTGGACGTGGGCAACAACACCAAGACGTATCTGGTGGGTGCAAAATACGCCTTTGGCCAGCGCACCTTCGCCTATGGCGGCTGGGCTCGCGTCGCGTCCAACAACGAGGCACTCTCCGGTATCAAGCACATCGACACGATTACGGTGGGGATGCAGCACAGCTTCTGATCCCGCAGTGGACAGCGGTAAACTAACGGGGCCTGCGGGCCCCGTTTTTTTAACGGGCTCCAGGCCGCGTTGGCTGCCGCGCCAGACCTACACCCGGGGAGAGAGCCATCTCCGGGGTCATTTTCGGAATAGCCAGAGGAGGAGGGTCAGGATCAGGCTTACGATGATTGACGTGGTAATCGGAAAATAGAACCGAAAGCCATCCTTCCCGAGGGTCAGATCTCCCGGTAGCCGCCCGAACCCGATCCGTCCGAGCCACGGCCACAACACCCCCATTATTACCACCAGGAGGCCGACGATGATCAGGGTTCGCGACACGAGTCCGTCTCCGCAGGCCTGGTGCTAGGCCGCTAGCGCGATACCATCGCCACGCTACCTAAGGGTGCGCACCCCGTTCTCCCCACCCAGGATCAGCACGTCCGCTGGGCGCAGGGCAAAGATCCCGTTGGTGACCACGCCGGGGATATTATTGAGCGCGGCCTCAAGGTGGGCGGGTTCCTGGATCTGCAGCCCATGCACGTCCAGGATCACGTTGCCGTTGTCGGTGACGAATCCCTCGCGCAGCACCGGGCGTCCCCCGTGGCGGACGAGCTCACGGGCCACGAAGCTCCGGGCCATGGGGATGACCTCCACCGGAAGCGGAAACTGCCCGAGCATGTCCACCAACTTGGATTCGTGTGCGATGCAGACGAAACGCCGGCTCGCACCCGCGACGATCTTCTCGCGGGTGAGCGCCCCGCCGCCGCCTTTGATCAGCTGCATATGGCGGTTGGCCTCATCGGCTCCGTCTACATAAAGGGGTAGTTCCCCCACGGAATTTAGGTCCAGCACCGGGATCTGGTGCGTCTTGAGTCGCTGCGACGAGCTGATGGAGCTCGCGACGGCGCCGTCGATCTTACCCTTGGCTCGGGCAAGAGCGTCAATGAAATGGTTGGCGGTGGATCCGGTACCTATGCCCACGACAGTTCCGGCTTCCACGTATTCCAGCGCCGCCTCCGCCGCTTGTTTTTTCATGTCGTCTTCGGTCATTGCCGTCTCCGCAAGGCACCTGCATCGCTGATGATACCGTGGGTGCTGGGGCCGGGAAAGTCCAAGTCCGCCGATCTTCTGGCACAAGCTTCGGTGTCCTGCTACCGTATCACGATGCCAAAACGCTATATCGAGAAGATTCTAACCGCGCAGGTCTATGACGTCGCGGTGGAGACCCCCCTTGAAATTGCCCCGCTGCTGTCGTCCCGGTTAGGCAACCGGATCCTGCTCAAGCGCGAGGATCTGCAACCCGTCTTTTCGTTCAAGCTGCGTGGTGCCTACAACAAGATGGCCGGGTTGTCGCCGGAGGCGGCCCGTCAGGGCGTGATCGCGGCGTCCGCGGGCAACCACGCCCAGGGGGTGGCACTCGCCGCCCAGCGTCTGGGGATCAAGGCACTCATCGTCATGCCGCGCACCACCCCGGTCATCAAGGTGGAGGCGGTGCGCAACCTGGGTGCGCGGATCGTACTTCACGGAGATACCTACGACGAGGCCTGTAGGCATGCGGTCGGTTTGGCGCGGGACCGGAAAATGACCTTTATCCATCCCTATGACGATCCGGAGGTCATTGCGGGGCAGGGAACGATCGCTATGGAGCTGCTGCGCCAACACCCGGCGAAGTTGCACGCAATTTTCGTACCGGTGGGTGGTGGTGGCCTGATCGCGGGCATAGCGGCATACGTGAAGTCCTTGAGGCCGGACATCAAGGTGATCGGGGTGGAGCCCAACGACGCCGCGACCCTGTACCGCGCGCTGGAAGCGGGCCGGCGGGTTACCCTGAAGGAGGTGGGAATCTTCGCGGACGGCGTCGCGGTGCGCCAAGTCGGGCGCGAGCCGTTCCGGATCGCACGGCGGCTGGTAGACGAGGTGCTCCTGGTTACGCCCGACGAAATTTGTGCCGCGATCAAGGATATTTTCGACGATACCCGCTCCATTGTGGAGCCCGCTGGTGCGCTGGCGATCGCCGGGCTGAAACGCTACGTGGAGCGGACCGGGGTTCGGGATCTAGACCTGGTGGCGGTGAACAGTGGCGCCAATATCAATTTCGATCGCCTGCGCCACGTGGCTGAGCGGGCCGAGTTGGGGGAGCACCGCGAGGCGCTGCTGGCGGTGACGATCCCCGAGCGTCCGGGCAGTTTCCGGGAGTTCTGCCGTGCCATCGGGCATCGGAGTATCACGGAGTTTAACTACCGTTACGCGGACGCCCGCTCGGCGTGCGTGTTCGCGGGGGTCCGGCTGGACGACGGGGAGGCGGAGCGGGATTTGCTGATCCGGGAGCTGCGGGCGCGGGATTATCCCGTGGTGGACATGACCGACGATGAGGTTGCCAAGCTCCATATCCGGTACATGGTGGGCGGCCGCGCTTCAACGATCGAGAACGAACGGCTGTACCGTTTTGAGTTCCCTGAACGCCCTGGTGCGCTCCTGCGTTTCCTGACCCGCGTCGGACACCGATGGAACATCAGCATGTTTCACTATCGGAATCACGGCGCGGACCATGGCCGGGTACTGGCCGGAATCCAGGTACCCGAGGGTGACCGGGCCCGGTTCCAGGAGTTCCTGGACGGGCTCGGATACCCGTGCCGCGAGGAGACCGGAAACCCTGCGTACGAGCTGTTTCTGGGGCATTAGCCCGGTCGATAAGATACGGATTAACATAAAAAAAGGCCCGCAGACTGCGGGCCTTTGATTGGTTCCGGAAAAAGCGCCATCGGTACCACGTTGCTCCGATGACCGAACCGTCAAGTTGGTTGAGGTTTACTACCTCTTCTTCTTGGCGGTCTTTCTTTTTGCGGTCTTCCTCTTGGCAGTGGTCTTCTTCTTTGCGACCTTCTTCTTTGCTACCTTCTTCTTCGCGACTTTCTTCCGACCTACCGCTTTCTTCTTTGCTGTCTTCCGTTTCGCAGTTGCTCTCTTCTTTGCCATAGTAACCTCCCGAGTTACTATCAGTTGCCCGCTCCTGAGTATATACAACCCGATTCAAAATGCTAGCAATTTTTGACAATCTAGTGGACAGGTGCTCAGCGCACGTTGTGCGCGTCGTTGGTCACGACGTCGTTTGTCGTGTCGACAGTTGTGTATCGCAGGCCGTGCTGCGTATCGCGACCATGGATCAACTGCCCTTGAGGCGTAATGCTTCTTCGTTGAATGCGCCGTCGATTACGACCACAAGGTGCTGCACCAGTCGGAATGCTTCCAGCGGGGCGTCGTCGCCCATGTACTTGAGCCGGATTGGCCCCATGGCCTTGATTGTGCCGGCGCGGTCCACGAGGCAATCCGGGCTTTCACAGCCGAAGGCTTGCGTGAACGCGGCCACAATGGTTCCCACCAGGGCGTCGCGGTGCGAACCCGCGCGGGCTTTCACCAGGGTCTCCTCCACGCTTCCGTCGAGGATCGGGTAGTCGGTGTTGGTGTCGAGATACCGCAGCAGCTCGGAAAGGGTCATTGTGTATCCCTCGGTTTCGGTGGCAGTGGTGCCCTGACCGGTATTCAGCCCGCCAGCAGCAATCCCTCCCGGAGGTCCAGCCCACAGGCCTCTTCGACCCTGGAAAAATAGTACATCAGGTCGACGGGGAGCGAGATACCGTCGAGGAGCTGGAGCGGGAATAAGTCCGCGGTTAGCAGCAGGTCCGCAACGCTGATTCGGCCGGTATAGAACCGCTGTTCCACGAGATGGCGGGTCAGGGCGCCTAGGCGGGTGATGCGCTCGAATTGTGCGTAGCCTGCGTACCGGTCGTTGGCAAGCGCCTCGACGCTCAGTCCGTAACGTCCCTCGATTTCTGCCTTGTACGCGGTCAAGGAGTCCGGTTCGGTCCCCACATCCCGGTAGGCTGGCCGTGCTGGCGCGTACAAGCGCTGCAGCACCGCGTCTACCTTTGTCCTCCATGCCAGCAGGGCCGACCACGCCGCCGCAGCGATCTGTCCGCCCACTAGGGGCGCTCCGGTGGGCAGCAATTCATCGATACGCTCGAGGATTTCCTGGGAGTCCCGCAGGAGACGGCCGTCGTCCAGGCGCAGGATCGGTACCCGTCGCTCGACTCCCAGATCGAAGAAGGTCGCGTCGTCCTGGTATTCGAGCGGGCAATCCTCCCATGGCATTCCCTTGTAACCCAGTGCCAAGCGGATCCGCTGCGCCTCCGGGACCGACCAAAAATGGTACAGCGTGGGCACCGGCTAATCTGCGAGGCCAAGGATCAGATCCCACTGGGGCTGGGCCACAGGCATGATGGAGAGCCGGTTCCCACGGCGGACCAGGGGCAGGTCTGCCAGTTGCGGTAGCAACTTCATCTCCTGGAGTGTTACGGGGCGTTTGAGCGTGCGCCGGTAGCGTACGTCCACCACGTACCAGCGTGGCTGCCGGGGGTCGCTCTCGGGGTCGTAATGGTGGTTTTTGCGGTCGAACGCGGTGGGATCGGGATAGGCCTCCCGAACGATCTCCATGATTCCAACGATCGCTGGTTCCGCACAGCTGGAATGGTAGAAAAACGCCATGTCCCCGCGTTTCATCTGGTCACGGATCATATTGCGCGCTTGGTAGTTGCGTACCCCGTCCCAGGGTTCGACCCCGCGCGGTGCCCGCCGCAGGTCCTCGATACCAAAGGTGCTGGGCTCGGATTTCATCAGCCAGTAATTCATGTTGGTCCGATCCGTGCGTTGGTGTGGCTAGCCCGCCCGAGGCGAAGCGCCGCGACTACGGTGGTGGAATTTCGGCCCCCATTTCCCGCCAACCTCGATGGCGTACCGGCAGTCTCTTCGGTGCCCAATGGCCTCGCGCCCCAATCCATTGTAGGCGATTCGGCGCGGTGATCCGCGGTCCGGTGTCCGGCTAAAGTCGCCAACGGTACAGGCCCTGATCCGTGGCGCAGCCGTGCAAAGGGATGTCCCACTCGCGCCGTGTCAGCGACGGGATCTTTTGGAATTCATAGGCCAACCCGACCAGGCGCGGCTTGTGCCAGCAACGGCGCCCGCGCAGGTAGGCGAAGGTGCGATCATAGAATCCGCCGCCCATGCCCAGGCGCTCCCCGTGTGCCGCGAACGCCACCAGCGGCGTAAGTACCAAATCCAGGGTCCATGGCGGGATCCGCCGCCCGTCAAGATGCACCGGTTCCGGTATCCCGAACCGGTTCTTTGCCAGCCGATCCCCCGGATCGTAGGACGCAAACCACAGCCGGTCGCAGAGGGGGTCGAGTACCGGAAGATAAACGGTCTTGCCGAGCGCCCACGCGCGCTGAATTACCGGTTCCGGGTCCAGCTCACCGTCCACGGCAAGATAGCAGGCCACCCGACGACTGCGTTGGAACCAGTTGGTGGCCGCCAGCCGGCGCGCCATGGATTCCGCGCAGGTATCGTGCTCGGCGTCGGTCAGCGCCCGGCGCCGAGCACGCATTTCTTTACGGATTGCCTGCAGATTCATCCCGGCTCCCGTGCACCCCGGTCGGCGGCGCGAAACGCATGGAAAGGTCCACTGCCTCTACGTCTTTGGTCAAGGCCCCGACGGACAGCTCGTCGACCCCGGTGGCCGCGATTTCCCGGATCGACTCGAGCCGGATCCCGCCGGATGCCTCCAGCCGTGCCCGTCCGCCGTTGCGGGTCACCGCCTCGCGCAGCTGCCAGGGCTCGAAGTTGTCCAGGAGCAGGCGGTCAGCGCCCGCGTTCAGGGCTTCCTGGAGTTGCTCAAGGTTCTCCACTTCCACTTCTACGGGGGTCTGTGCACGGTGTCGTGCGGCCTGTACCGCTGTCGTGATCGACCCACAGGCGGCAATGTGGTTCTCCTTGATCAACACCGCGTCGTAGAGACCCATGCGATGGTTGTGGCATCCGCCGCAGCGCACCGCGTATTTCTGGGCGGCGCGCAGGCCTGGTAGGGTCTTGCGGGTATCTAGGATGCGTACCGGCAGGCCCGCGACCGCGTCGGCGTAGCGTCGCGCCCGGGTCGCGATCCCCGAAAGCAGTTGCAGAAAGTTCAGGGCGGTCCGCTCACCCGTGAGCAGTGCGTGGGCGGGACCCTCCAGTGCACAGATCCTCTGTCCTGCCTGAAGCCGATCCCCGTCGTGCGCCGACCACTGGATCTGGACTGCCGAGTCCAACTGCTGGAATACCTCTGTGAACCAGGGCACCCCGCACAGTACCGCGGCCTCGCGGCTGATTACCCAGGCGTGTCCACTGCGATCCGCCGGTACCAGATTCGCGGTACGATCGCCGTCGCCCACGTCCTCGGCCAGCGCGCGCCGCACGTCGTCCACAACGACCTTAATGTCAGGGGGAGTAGGGCTAGGCCGCATTTGTTACCGGTCTCCTGCTCTGGCCGTTGCTGTGGCCGCCCCATTCCCTCGCGGCCCGTGCGCCGAACACCAGCGGGAAACGCCGGCTCGGCGGCGTCATGCGCGTGTTCTTGGGGGCTGGAACGGCTTGCCGACCGCAGGGCCCCGGCACCGCATCTTACATCAGACGATGGCGCCGTGGCGCCGAATGCGACCACCGCCGTGTACTCCAGCCGGTGGGGCAGGAGCGCGCGCGCCGCGGCGTGGCCCATGGACGAGGAACCGTGGCCACGCCGGTGATGTTCCCAGCCCCGATGGCGACGGAGAGCGTCGTCGACAGGGCCTGGAAGCGGGACACCTTTCCCACGTCCTGGCGATCGTTGTACCGTCCGTCCACCAATTCCAGCGCATGACGGAAGTCGCGGATAGGGAATCCGGAACGCGCAGATCCTCCCGGAGGGCATTATCCGGCCGCACGCCGGGTGGCGGCCAGCAACCAGAGGTAACCGCCGATCCCCGCGAGGAGGGAGGCTAGCAGAATCCCGGTCTTCGCCATGACCAGGGATGCCGGTGCGCCGTAAAACCCCAGTTCCGCGATAAAAATCGACATAGTGAATCCGATGCCGCTGAGCATCCCGATTCCGGCAATGTGCCGCATGTGGATCCCGGACGGAAGCCGCACCGCTCCGAGGCGCACCGCAACCCACGTAGCGCCCGTGATTCCGACGAACTTGCCCAGCACCAACCCCAACCCTACACCTAGCGTTACCGGATGGGCGAGGGTCGTGCGTAGCGCATCCAGGCTCACGGGCACCCCCGCATTGGCGAGTGCGAACAGCGGCATGATCAGAAGCGCCACGGGAAGGTGCAGCGTATGTTCGAGGCGTTGCAGGGGGGTTTCGACTCCGCTTACGCCGTGTTGGAGGGCATGGACGATGGACAGCCGATCGTTCTTTGCCAACAGGGCCGGATCGTCGCCTGCGCAACGGTCGTAGCGGTCCATGAGCCCCCGCACGTGATCGCTGAAGCGGCGTGGATCGTACTTGGGTCGGGCAGGAATCACCATCGCCAGCAGCACGCCTGCGACGGTGGCGTGGACGCCCGAATAGAGCAGCATCAGCCACAGGATGCTCCCGGTAATGAAATAGGGCAGGGCCCTGCGGATCCCCGCCCGGTTGAAGATCACCAAGACACCGAACAGTGCCGCCGCGGCTGCTAAATGCGGCAGGGAGATTTCTCTGGTGTAGAACACGGCGATCACCAGTACCGCGCCCAAGTCATCCACGATCGCCAGCGCGAGCAGAAACGTGATCAGCCCTTTCGGAATCCGCTTACCCAGCAGGACCAACACGCCCACCGAGAAAGCGATGTCGGTGGCCATGGGGATGCCCCAGCCGGCCGCCTGGGGGCCGTGTGGGTTCAGCGCGAAGTAGATGAGCGCCGGCACGGCCATGCCACCGGCGGCCGCGACTACCGGCAGCGCCGCCTTGCGCACACTGGCCAGTTCGCCCACCAAGACCTCACGCTTGATCTCCAGGCCCACCACGAAGAAGAACAGGGTCATGAGCCCGTCGTTGATCCAGTGCTGGACACTTTTTTCCAGGGTCCACCCGCCGATGGTAAGCGTGATCTGGCTGTGAATGATGTGCTGGTACGAACCGGCTGCCGGGGAGTTGGCCAGGATCATCGCGAGCGCCGCACACCCGATTAGGAGAAACCCGCTCGCGGCTTCGTGGCGAATGAATTCGTCCAGGGGTGTCAAAAGCCGGTTGAACGCGCCTTCCCACGGCGCCTTTTCCGGATATTCGGGGGTGTGCTGTTTGTCCAACGGTTCGGCTCCCAAGCGGTTGTGGTCGGCCGGGCGCGCAGAACGCGACCGATTCCATCTTAGCAGGACGACGAGACCCGCTTAACCGGCCCTATTTATGAAGTCGGCCGACCGTTCGGGTGGGGAACCGAGGATCGTGGCGCGGAATCCGCCTGACGCATGCCGCACATCTCACGCCAGTGGCGCCCCCGTGGCCCGCGGGTCCCGGTGCGGGCGGATTTCCACACGAGCCTGGTGTCTCTACACCTTCCTCTAGCCGAATGACACTTTACAGGTCCGTAGCGCAAAAATAACAGACTACCGCGCCTACGAATGTAGGCGCGACCCAACGGTTTGGTCCGGTTCCAACACCCGGAGCCTTAAATAGACGCCATTTGGTCCAAGGGAGAACCACTACGCCAGTCACGGCCATTGTCCCCCCCGGTGGGGCGATCCACGCCATTGTCCGCGGCCCTTTATGAACGGGTTAAGGCGTCAGCGTCCGTAAGGCACGTTCGGGGGCGGCGGTCAAGGCTCAGGGGGCACCGGTTTTGCCAAGTCGGTCACATGGGACTCTATCAATACGGGAGTGCATAGGTCGATAGCTTAGTCGGAGCTACAGGGATCGTGGACGTTCCAGGCGCGGGAAGCGTGACGGGCCGACGTTCAGCGCCGTGTCCCGCCCGTTTTTCACCCCTTCCCGCAGTCGATGGCATGCAGCGATGGTGAAACCTATGGGTACGGACCCGAACATCGTGTACTTCGGCGAGGCGGCGAAGGGCGGCGGCGCGAAGGACCCGCACGGCAGGGCCCGCAATCTCCTCCAGGGCGTACAGGACCATTTCGTCCGGCGCGCCACCGAGCTCCTGGCGGGGATGCTGGACAACACCGACGACGCGCTGTTTGCGTTGGCCGATAAGGCTGAGAACAACAGTGTCCAGAGCATGTATTTCGACTCCATGCGCGAAGTCCGGCTGAAACGCCAGGATATGGAGACCCGGTTCCGTGCCGCAATCCTGGACGGATTCCGGGCGGTACGGATCCACGCCGGCAATGCATCCGCGGCGGCATCGGCCGAGATCAGCGACTGGTCCTCCGACGCGCTGTCCCTGGTGGAGCATGACGACCTGGAGGAGTCCCTGGCGGTCAGCGGAATGATCTCCAAGGCCCGTGCCCGTCACTCCGAAGCCCTTTCCCCCCTCAAGGCGCGCCTCGAGCACCTGCTTGGCGGGGCGAAGCTGGACGAGGCCGCCGGCCCAATGGACCCGGAGCGGCTCTGCGGGTCGTTCCGGCATGCTGCCCAGGCCCTGGACCTGGAGGTGCGCGCCAAGCTCGTCGTGTACAAACTCTTCGACAAGCACGTAATGGATGCCCTTGGGGAGTTGTACAGTCAGATCAATGGGATGCTGGTGGATGCTGGTGTACTGCCCCTGCTTAAGATCAAGGTGATAGGGCGTAACCGCGGTGGTCCAGGCTTGCGGCGTCTGACGTCTCCTCACACCACGGCGGCGGATGCCCTGCAACCGGGCCCCGGAGCGGGGCTGCAGGCCGGTGGGTCGCACGGTAGTGACGGCGACGCCTTCTATACCCTGCAGGAACTGCTCGCCGGTTATCGCGGGGGCGCCTCCTTGACCGGCAGTGGTGACGGCTCCCCGCGGATGACCCAAGCGTTCGTGGCAGAGGAAGTGCTCGGGGCCCTGACCGCGCTGCAGTCGGAACACGACCTGTCGCTTCTCGAGGGCGCGGACACGGGCCCGGGGTTGCTGAACCTGCGCGCTGTTCTGGGCAGCGCCCTGGCGGGCCTGCCGGGCGGCGCATCCGGCCGGGTCCTGGAGCGGGCCGATCAGGACATCATCGATATCGTGAGCATGCTTTTCGACTTCATCCTCGACGACCCGTCGGTACCGGACCGGACCAAGGCCCTGCTGGCGCGGTTGCAGATCCCCATGGTGAAGGTGGCCATGCTGGACAAATCGTTCTTCAGCAGCCGCCAGCACCCGGCCCGTCAGCTGCTCAATCAGTTGGCCCAGACCACGATGCTGGCCACTGGCGACGCCCCGCAGATCCAGGACGAGCTCTACCGCAATACCGCCCGTGCGGTGCAACGGGTACTCCAGGAATTTGAAAGTGACGTCACAATATTCGAGGCGGTGCTGGAGGAATTCATGGCCGCCACCACGGTGTCGGAGCCCGCGTCTCAGGCCGTTGAGGATGCGGGAGCGCCGCCCCCCCGGGATCCGGTGGAATTGGCCCGTGAGCGGGTGCGGGAAGAGGTCTTGCAGCGGATCGGCAGCCGCGAGATCCCGGCGCGGGTGATGGCGCTGCTGCGCGACGCCTGGGCCGAGGTGCTGACGGAGGTCCTGCTGACCGACGGCGTCGACAGCGCTGCATGGCGCAACGGGCTCGAGGTAGTCGACCGGGTGCTGTGGAGCATCGCACCCAAGGCTGGATACGAGGAACGCAAGCGGCTGATCGATGCTATTCCGGGCCTGCTCCGCGGCTTGCGGGAGGGCTTGGTTCGGGTGTCGGTTTCCTCCAAGGAACTGAGTGCGTACTTCCAGGCCCTGCAGGAATGCCACATCGAATGCATTAAGGACCCGAGCGCGCCGCTGCCGGAACTGGTCCCGCGCCCCGCGCTCCCGTTACCCCCACTGTCCGTCCCTGCCCCGATGGTGGCGAGCCCCGCGGAGGTGCCAGTCCCCGTGACCCCGCGTGCGGAGGCGGATGGGATCGCCGCCCACGACCCGGTTTCCGAGCCGCGCCTGGATGAGGCGGACCGGAGCTGGGATGCTGGAACAGTGGAGGAGATCGTGCTGCAGGGCGAATTGGAGCCTGAGGAGGCGGGAACGCCGATATCTCCGGAGGATGACGAGCACCTGCGGCTGGTGCGCAGTCTCGCGATCGGCACCTGGATGGAGTTCGTGGATCCGGACGGGGAACGTATCCGGGCCAAGCTGTCCGCCCGGATCGAGCGCGCCGGCAAGTACATATTTGTCAACCGCGCCGGCTTCAAGGTCGCGGAGAAGACATTGGCGAATCTGGTGGTGGAGCTGCGCCGCGGGACCGCCAGCATCATGGATGACAGCCAGCTGTTCGACAAGGCGCTGGAGGCGGTGATCTCGAACCTGCGCAGCGCGCGGGTTTCCGCCTAGCGCTGAGTACGCGCCCGCCGTCGGTTGTGCCCGCCGCCGTGCGCGTGACAGCGTAGCGGGAATGTCTGCCACTGTGGCGTAGGGGGGGCTAGGTTATCGGCGCCTTACGATCCGTACGCCCCGTCCCGTTGGCGCCCGGCACCCACGCGACGAACTCCGGTGGGGAAATACGGGCTAGCCGTCAAACGCCAGCCGCAGTCCCGCAAACAAATAGCGGCAATCTGGGGTATAGAAATTTCGGAAGCTCGGACGCCGGATCGGCGCCTGGGTATACCGGCTACCCCCGCGCAATGTGTAGTGGTCCTGGTCGAACCAGGGAGTCGAGTAGCCCTCGTAGGGGAAGGCCTTGAATCCGGGGTAGGGGTGGAACGGATTCGCGCACCACTCCCAGGCCGCGCCCGCATCTGCAAGGATTCCCGCCCGCTGGGCCGTTTCCCACTCGTATTCGTGAGGCAGGCGCGCACCGGCCCAACGCGCGAACGCTACTGCCTCATGACGACTGATTCCGCACACGGGCGCGTCCGCGGACAGGTCGTGGTAGCCGGCACCATCTACGCCGTACCAGCCCCCGTCGGCAGACGCACGCCAGTACTCCGGATGGCGCAACGGCTGTTCACCGAGCCAGCGCCAGCCCTCGGCGCTCCATAGTTCGGGGCGGCGGTAACCGTCTGCGTCGATGAACCCGAGATACTCGGCGTTGGATATCAGCCGCGGCGCCATGCACACGGGCCCTACTGTGACCCGGTGGGACGGCAACTCGTTGTCGTAGGCTGCCGGCGACCCGTCGGAGCCGATGATGTAGTCCCCCTTCGTCAGCGCCACTGCCCGGGCCGCGATCGTCCGAGCTGCGAAGTGACCCGGCGCTAGCTTCCCGGACGGCGGGGTTTGCCCGCTACGTTGGGCCAGGATCATCTGCATGGTCTCGAAATGCTGGCTGTAGTGCTGGATCAGGAACCAAGGTAGATATTCGTTTCGCAGCAGCCGGTGTTGTGCCATGGCTCTTGGTGGAGACCGCAGCAGCGCCAGGTTTTCCCGCTGCAGGTCATGGGTCCAGCGCAGCAGCTGCGGCAGCGGTGGCAAGCGTGGGCCCCGCAGGGGCTTCGGGATCCGCTCCGGCACGTACAGGTCATGCAGCGCGGCGGTGCTGCGGTCGTCGCTCAGGATCACCTCCCGCAACCAGTAGGACTCGGTGTATGCGCAATGACCCACGTGCCACCCCAGCGGGCTCAGGCCCGGGTGAAACTGGTGGCGATAGTCGTGGTCACTCAGAGATTCCACCAGCGCGCCGGTCAGCGCCTGCGCTTCTTGCAGGGCCGCCAGGGTGGTTTCCCGGATCATAGGCTCAACAGTTGCGGGGGTTGTTCGGGGTCGAGGATCAACAGATGGTGTTCGGGGACCGGCTGCCAGAATCCGCCGTCGGTGAGCGGCTCCGAGGCCACCACCTGTCCACCCGGAAACATCTCATCGTCCGTCGTATAGTAGAGAGACGGACAGGTATGGTTGAATGCGTGGCGCGTCGCATAGATCCGTTCGCCGTCGCTTACGGTGATGTTCAGCAGGGCCGGCAATTCGTCCACCCAGTCCTCAAGCAGCGCGAACAGCTCTCCCAGCGCCTCTTCGATGGCGAACTCCGGATCGCCCGCGACCAAGTGGCGCAGCAGGGCGAACACATGCTCGGAGTCGGTATTCCCCTGAATGCCCGCCAGGATCTCCGGGGCCAGGTACTGGCAGAGTATTGGACGCAGCCGCGTGCTGAACTCCCGGATGAAACCGTTGTGGGCGTAGAGCAGTTGTTCATCGTAGAACGGGGCGGTGTTTGCCTGGTGTACTGGGAAGCCGGCGGTGGCGCTGCGCACAATGGCGAGCCACAGCGGTTCGGAGAGGCTGCGGCCCAGGTGGGCCAGATTCACGTCAGACCAAATAGGCAGTGGATTGGTATAGACCGCCGGACGTCCCTGTGGATCGTGCCAGCCGATCCCATAGCCGTCCGCATTGGCGCTCCCATAGAGGAGCTCCCGGGGTTTCCAGGCCTGCTCCACGAGCCCATGGCTCGGTTCCAGCAGGAATTCCTGCAGGCGGATCTCCGGGCCGATGTAGGCGGCCAGGCGGCACATGGTGGTTCCTCCCGCGGGATGGCGCCGGTACAAACTCCAAGTTGAGGATGTTAGCCTATGTCCGGAGGAATGGCACATCTGCGGGAGGTTGGAATATGGAGACCGCCGCTGGCTCAGAAACGGGTTCCGGGGCGCTGCGTTGCCGCGTGATCACCCCGGCACGGCCCGTGCCGGGCTTGGCGGCGGATGCCCGGCGCGGCTTGCTGCACCGTCCGCGCAGTCTGCCCCCCAAGTACTTCTACGACGAACGTGGATCACGGCTGTTCGATGCCATCTGCCACACGCCGGAGTACTACCCCACCCGGATCGAAGATGAACTGCTGCGGCGCCATGCCGTGGATATCATTAAGCTGGCCCGACCCTCCCATATCCTGGAACTGGGCAGCGGCACCTCGCGCAAGACGCGCCACCTGCTCGGGGCGTGCGAGCACGCGCCCCACACACCGGATTACTGGCCGTTCGACGTGTGCGAGGAGATGCTGCTGGATGCCGGTGCCCACCTGTCCGAGCGCTACGCGTGGCTGACAGTCAACCCGTTGCTCGGTGATTATTCCGGTGGGTTCCGTTATTTACCGAAACTGGACGGCAGTCGCCTGTTCGTGTTCCTCGGAGGTACCATTGGCAATTTTACCCCTGCCGAGGCCGTGGATCTGCTGCGTGAGTTGCGCGCCATCATGACCCCGGCCGACCGGCTGTTGCTTGGGGTAGACCGTGTCAAGGATCCGGCGGTGCTGCGAGCGGCTTACAACGATGCCCAGGGGATCACCGCGGAGTTCAACCGCAACGTGCTCCATGTCCTGAATCGAGAGCTGGATGCGGACTTCGCAGTGGCCGCCTTTCGCCATGAGGCCGTGTATCACGAGGACCACCAGCGGATGGAGATGTACCTGGTAGCCACCGCGCCGCAGCGCGTGCGGATCGGGAAGCTCGAGTGCCGGATCGATCTGGAGCGGGAGGAGCGCATCCTCACCGAGATCAGCTGCAAATTCACCCCGGCGTCCCTGGGGGCCCTCCTGGAGGCGGCGGGTCTGGACACCGAGGGACATTTCGAGCCATCGGACGGCTATTTCTCCCTGGTGCTGGCGCGACCCGGCTGATATGCCGATACGCGATCTGCGGCACCCGTGCGGGTAGACCCCCAGGGCTGGTGGATCGACACGGCGCGTCGGCTGCCGTCGCCCAATTGCGACGCGCGGCCGCCGGATACTGCCATCGACCTGATCGTGGTCCACGGCATCAGCCTGCCCCCCGGCGAGTTCGGTGGGCCCTGGATCGACGCCCTGTTCTGCAACTGCCTACCCCCGGAGCGGCACGCCTATTTCCAGGAGATCGCGGGCCTTACCGTCTCGGCCCACCTGCTGATCCGGCGCGATGGCACGCTGGTGCAGTACGTGCCGTTTCACCTGCGCGCATGGCATGCGGGCGAGTCGTGCCATGAAGGGCGCCGGCGCTGCAATGACTTTTCCATTGGCATCGAGCTGGAAGGCGACGACCGGACTCCCTACGAGGACGTTCAGTACGAGCGCTTGGCCGCGGTGATAGGGGCATTGATGGCGGCCTTCCCGGGCATCGGGCGTGACCGGATCGTGGGCCACTCGCACATCGCGCCGGGTAGAAAGACCGACCCGGGCCCGGCGTTCGACTGGGCCCGCCTGCACGCCCGGTTGGGGGCCCCGTAGGTTGCGGTCCGGAGCGGTGGTCAGGCCCCTTGAGGAGGTCGGCGCGGTTCCAAGCCAGCGCGCCCCGCAAGGTGTGCCGTGGCATTTGTGCCGGCGAGTTGGCAGAATGCATCGGGAAGGGGCCTCCACACCCGCGGCGGCGCGGCCCCATCCCGCCCCGTCCGCCTTGTCTCGAGGGGCGTTGCCGGTGGAGTCCGCATCGCGACAGCAACCGGCCAGGGATACCGCGAGTCAATACCCATGAAACTGATTGCGATCCTGATCGTACTGGTTTTGGAGTATTTTCTGGGCCACCTCCAGGAACTGCGCCAGCCGGGCTGGTTTCTCCGTTACGCGGACGAAATGCGCGAGCGTTTCGGTAGCGACTGGGGCGGGCCCGCGACGGTGGCATTGGTACTGGTACCGGCGCTGACCGTGGTCGTGCTGCTGCAGGCATTGTTGGGGACCGTCCTGTTCGGGTTGCCGGGGTTTGTCTTCGCAATCGGGGTCCTGGTGTACTGCATCGGACCGCGCGACCTGGAAGGTGATGTGCAGTCTTACCTGGACGCGCGGGAAGTGGGGGACGAGGCCCGGGCGCAGCATCTCGCGGAGGCGTTCCTGAGTGGCGCAGTGCCCACCGATCCGGCACAGCGGGATCGGGCGCTGCTCGGCGGTGTGCTGGAGCAGGCTAACGAGCGGGTCTTCGGGGTGTTCTTTTGGTTCGTCCTCCTGGGGGCCGCGGGGGCTGCCGTGTTCCGTATGGCGGCCTTGCTGCAGGACCAGAATGAGCGCCACGTCGGAGCCGGCTACCAGGCCGCGGCGGGGTTTTTTTACGAGCTCCTGGCGTGGATTCCGGCACGGTTGCTGGTCCTGGGCTACGCGCTTTCCGGCAGCTTCGACGGCGCTTATCACGGCTGGCGCCGCGCGTCGGAATCCCAGCACGAGGGCGTGCCCGTGTCTGCGCCCGGTACTTTGATATATTCGGGTTTCGGCGCCTTGGATCTGGATGCGGACCAGCCGGCAGGGGTGGAGCCGGCGGATCTTGCCAACGGGTTGCGGCTGGTGCGCCGCGCACTCCTGATCTGGCTGACGGTGCTGGCGCTGCTCACCCTGGCGGGATGGACCGGCTAACAGGTCGCGGACGAACGGTTGGCCGGGCGTCATTTCCCGGACCCGCAGGCGTTTGGAAATTTAGTAAGCCAGTAAGGCGGGGCCGCGGCACAGCGAGCCGGAAAACGCCGGGTACCCATTTTCCCAGCATCCGGCCAGGGGCCTCCTCCCGGGCGGGTCCCGCGGTCCGCACCCAAGGCTGCACCATATACCGGATCCAGACAACAACGTGTTGGGTGTTCGATGCTGCTGATGATCGACAACTACGATTCCTTCACCTATAACCTGGTTCAGTACCTGGGGGAGTTGGGGGAAGACGTGCGCGTGTTCCGCAACGACCAGATCGGGCTGGACCAGGTGGAGGCGCTGGCGCCGGATCACATTGTGATTTCGCCGGGCCCCTGTGCCCCGGACCAGGCCGGGATTTCGGTGGAGTTGATCCGCCGGTTCGCGGGGCGGGTTCCGATACTCGGGGTATGCCTGGGGCATCAGTGTATTGGCCAGGCGTTTGGTGGCCGCATAGGTCATGCGCAGGCCATCATGCACGGGAAGACCTCCTTGATCCATCACCACGGTACTGGCGTGTTCCAGGCGTTGCCCAGTCCGTTCCCGGCCACCCGCTACCACTCCCTGGTGGTGGAACGGGAGGGCCTGCCTGACGGACTGGAGGTAACCGCCTGGACCGAAAACACCAGCGGTGGTACCGGGGAGATTATGGGGTTGCGCCATCGCGAACTCGCGGTGGAGGGGGTACAGTTTCACCCGGAATCAATCCTGACCCAGCACGGCC
This sequence comes from Chromatiales bacterium 21-64-14, assembly GCA_002255365.1. NCBI lineage: Bacteria > Pseudomonadati > Pseudomonadota > Gammaproteobacteria > Chromatiales > Chromatiales bacterium 21-64-14. Next base: position 30,556 of record NCBI01000002.1, on the reverse strand, counting down.
ACGACTTGCTGCGTCGTTTCCTGCATCCGTAGCCGGCTCGCCCGCCGGCCCGAAGTCGAATCCCGGATCCTGATCCTTGAGCGCCCAACCCCGATGAATCTGCAGGAGGCCATTCAGGCGGTGGTAGATCGCCGCGACCTGAGCGCGGAGGAAATGGCCGAGGTCATGAGTGGCATCATGACCGGTGTTGCCACTCCCGCCCAGATCGGGGCGTTTCTGGTCGGCTTGCGGTTAAAGGGAGAGACCGTGGAAGAGATCACCGCCGCGGCGCAGGTGATGCGCTCGCTGGCGACCCGGGTGGAAGTGGACCTCCCGCATCTGGTGGATACCTGCGGCACCGGCGGCGATTGCACCGGGACGTTCAATATCTCGACAGCGAGTGCGCTGGTGGCCGCCGCCGCTGGGGCCCATGTGGCCAAGCACGGCAACCGCTCGGTGTCCAGCCGCAGCGGGAGTGCTGACGTGCTGGAGCTCGCAGGTGTGCCCCTCGATCTGGAGCCCGGCGAGGTGGCGCGTTGTATCCGGGAGGTGGGCGTAGGCTTCTTGTTCGCGCCGCGCCACCACGGTGCCATGAGGCACGCGGTGGGGGTGCGCCGGGAAGTGGGGATCCGGACCCTGTTCAATCTCTTGGGACCACTCACCAACCCGGCTGGAGCACCGTATCAGGTGGTGGGGGTATTCAGCCCGGAATGGCTGGAGCCCATGGCCCAGGTCCTGAGGCGACTAGGGAGCCGCCGGGTCCTGGTCGTGCATGGGGACGACGGCATGGACGAGATCAGCATCAGCGGCTCGACCCAGGTGGCCGAGTTGCGCGACGGTCGGGTCAGTACCTACCGGCTGCACCCGGAGCAGTTCGGTATCCGGCCGGCGGACACCGGGGCCTTGGTCGTGCGCGACCGTCGGGAGAGTTTGGCCCGGATCCGGGAGGTACTGGAGGACCGGCCCGGCCCAGCCCGTGACATTGTGGCCCTCAACGCCGGCGCTGCCTTGTATGTGGCGGAACTCGCCGCCAGCGTGGATGCTGGCGTAGCGCTTGCTTTTACCGCGTTGGCTTCCGGCGCAGCCAAACGGGTGCTCGCGTCCCTGGTGGGGTTTGGCGGCCCACCGGTCACCCCACCGAAACAAGGCGGACCCGGCGGCTATTGATAGGGGTTGCGTGACATTCTTGACTCCAGACCGTGGGTCCGGCCTGGATGCCTCAATTAAGTACCAAAAATAAATGGTAAAACAATGACTTCATGCCGGACCTCCCGGCATATTTGTGGGCCCCGGCGGTTGACCCGTTTTCGGCTCGATCGTATAATGCGAGATGGCGGAATCTACCTTGGCCTCAGCTTTCCCGGTGGAGGGCGCATCGGGAGGGAACGCGGGTTTGCTTCCGCCGTCAAGGCCTGGACCGAGTGAGACCGTAACACCGGAAATCAAATAGACCAGACTCACGAAGGAGGAGCGCCACATGTCAACGACCGCAGAAAACATGCAGGCCGACCAGCTGGTGGAAAAGCTGAATGGCCGGCTGGATGAACTGATCAGCAAGCGTCTCGACGAGATGTTGCCAAAGAAGCTGGAGGAGATCGAGTCCAGCAAAACCCCGTCCATGGCCATTGTGGCTACCAAAGGCACCCTGGACTGGGCCTATCCCCCGTTCATCCTGGCCTCTACGGCATCCGCATTGGGCTGGGACGTCTCCATATTCTGCACCTTCTACGGGCTATCCCTGCTCCTGAAGGACTACAACGGCAACATTAGTCCCCTGGGCAACCCCGCCATGCCCATGAAGATGCCGTTCGGCCCCAAGTGGTTCAAGAACATCAACTGGAACATGCCGAATGTGCTGATGGCCAACATCCCCGGTTTTGAGAAGGTTGCGACCGCCCTGATGAAGAAGACCATCAAGAACACCGGTGTCGCAACCGTGACCGAACTGCGGGACCTGTGCATTGAGGCGGACGTCAAACTGATCGCCTGTCAGATGACGGTGGAGTTGTTCGGCTACAATCGGGCCCAGTTCATTCCGGAGGTGCAGGACTACGTGGGTGCGGCTTCCTTCCTGCCCACCGCACAGACGGCCAGCGTCACGCTGTTCATTTGACCCGGGATCCAGCCCCCCGGGACGGAGACCGTTACGCTCGGCGTTGAGCCCGGTGGGTGTGTGGTGTACTCAACGTAAGTACACCGTAGAAAAGCCCAGCAGTAGGTTCGCGGTCTGCGAACCGAAGCGGGAGGTGTGTGCCTACATGTAGACCGGTGGGGCCCTCCGTGGTTGCGAAGCACTGATAGATTGCCAGGCCTATTGAAAAGGGCGCGTAAGCGCCCTTTTTTCTTACCCGCACTGGCCCGCCCGCGTATCTTACCGGTCGTCTACTGTGGCCGCTGCCGCACTCGCCAGGGTGGGGCGTATTTCGCCGCGACGTAGGGTCGGTTACGTCTTCATGCGCTCGCGACGAATATCGGTGCGAAACGGGGCTAGCGTGAATGGCGCTTAGTGTACGGCCCATCTAGAACCTATCTCACAATCGCAGATCGGGCGTTCAGGCAAGGCGCGGGCCCTGTGAGGAGCGCGGTTTACACCCAGTAATTAACACCGCAGCAGGGGCCGCAACGCCGCATGAGCGACCGAGATGAAGCAAGCGCCATTCGGGTCAGTGGGCCTCGTCCCAGTTGTCACCGACCCCGATATCGACCACCAGTGGGACCAAAAGTTGCGCCGCCTCGGCCATGTGTTGGCGAACCCCGGCGATCGTTGGTTCCACCTGATCCTCCGGTACCTCGAACACCAGCTCGTCGTGAACCTGCATGACCATGCGGGCGGGTATCCGGCATTCCTGAAGCCAGCGGTCCACGCGGATCATGGCACGCTTGATGATGTCCGCGGCGGTGCCCTGCATCGGGGCGTTGATGGCGGTGCGTTCCGCGGCCCGTTGGCGTTGTTGATTCCGGGAGCGTATTTCCGGCAGATACAATCGACGGCCGAACAGGGTCTCCACGTACCCGAGGGTCCGCGCCTGCTCCCGGGTCAGATCCATGAACTCCTTCACCTGGGGATAGCGCGCGAAGTAGCGGTCCACGTACTGCTGGGCGGCCCCGCGGTCGATCCCAAGCTGCCGTGCCAGACCGAAGGCCGACATCCCATAGATCAAGCCGAAGTTGATCGCCTTGGCGGAACGGCGCTGGTCGTCGCTGACCTGCGCCGGCGGGACGCCGAACACCTCCGAGGCGGTGGCGCGGTGGATGTCCGCCCCTGCCGCGAACGCGCTCAACAGGCCGCTGTCCCGGGAGAGGTGGGCCATGATGCGCAGTTCGATCTGGGAGTAATCGGCAGCCACGATCCGGAGGCCGGCGGGCGCCACGAAGGCCTGCCGGATGCGCCGGCCTTCCGCGGTGCGCACCGGGATGTTTTGAAGATTCGGATCCGAGGAGGACAGCCGCCCGGTGGCGGCCACCGCTTGATGGTAGGAGGTATGCACCCGCCCAGTCCCGGGGTTCACCTGTTCCGGCAGTCGGTCGGTATAGGTGGACTTGAGTTTGCTCAGGCCCCGGTACTCGAGGATCAGGCGTGGCAGCGGATAATCCAGGGCCAGTTCCTGCAATACCGGCTCCGCCGTGGACGGCTGGCCGCCCGGGGTCTTTTGCAGGACGGGGAGTCCCATCTTGCTGAACAGGACCTCCTGCAACTGCTTGGGAGAGCCCAGGTTGAAGGTTTCCCCCGCGCTCTCGTATACCTCCCGTTCCAGTGCCGCAAGACGCTGCGCCAGTTCGCCGCTGTGCCGGCGGAGCATCTCGCAGTCCACTAGCACCCCGGCGCGTTCGATGCGCGAGAGCACCGGCACCAGCGGCATCTCGATTTCCTCGAAGAGGCGCAGTAGCGACGGTGTCTCCTGCAACCGCGGCCAGAGGGTTTGGTGCAGGCGCAGGGTGATGTCCGCGTCTTCCGCCGCATAGGGCCCGGCCTGTTCGATGGGGACCTGCGCAAAGCCGATCTGATGGGCACCCTTGCCCGCGACATCCTCGTAGTGGATCGTCCTGTGCCCGAGGAATTTCATGGCCAAGCTGTCCATGTCGTGTCCCGGGCGGGTGCTGTCGAGGACGTAGGACTCCAGCATCGTGTCAAACCGCACGCCCTGGAGATTGATCTGGTACCGCGCCAATACGCTCATGTCGTACTTGAGGTTCTGTCCTAACTTGGCGCGCTCTGGATCCTCCAGCAGCGGCCGCAACCGTTTCAGGACTACTTCCCGGTCCAGCTGCACCGGGGCGCCCGCGTAGTCATGGGCCAGCGGAACGTAGGCCGCCGTATCGGGTTCCACGGAGAAAGACACACCCACCAGCTCGGCGACCATATAGTTCAGGCTTGTGGTCTCGGTGTCGAAGGCGAACAACACCGCGCGCTCCAGGCGCTCCACCCAGCGGTCCAGCGCCGCCGCTTCCAGGACGATCTCGTAGTGCATCGGCCTCCGAGCGGCGTCAGCTTCACTACGATGTGCGGGGTCGGTAGGTTGCGGCGGAGCGAGTTGCTCGATCCAGCGGTGGAATTCCAAGTCGGCCAGGCACTCCCGCAAGCGGCTGGGGTCTACCGTGCGCACCGTGAGGTCGGCGGGCTGCACATCGAGCTTCAGGTCGGTGCGGATCGTGGCCAGCTCGTGGGCCAGAGGCAGCTGGTCCAGATACTGGCGCAGGCTTTCACCCACCTTGCCCGGGATGGTGTCGGCATGGGCCACCACTTCGTCCAGGGAGCCGAATTCCGTTAACCACTTGGCCGCGGTCTTCGGTCCGACCTTCGGTATTCCGGGGATGTTGTCGGAGCTGTCCCCCATCAGGGCCAGCAGGTCCACGATCCGTTCTGGCGCGACCCCGAATTTGGAGATTACGCCGTCCCGGTCCAGCACCGTCCCAGTCATGGTATTCACCAGGGTAGTGCGCTCATTGACCAGCTGCGCCATGTCCTTGTCCCCGGTGGAGATCAGTACCGGCATCCCCTGGAAAGCCGCCTGCGTGGCGAGGGTCCCGATGACGTCATCCGCCTCCACTCCGGCGACTACCAATACCGGAAATCCCATCGCTTCCACGAGTTCAAGCAGCGGTTCGACCTGGCGCCGTAGATCGTCCGGCATCGGCGGCCGATTCGCTTTGTACTGCTCGAACAGGGTGTCGCGGAAGGTTTTGCCCTTGGCGTCGAATACCACGGCCATGTGACGGGCGCCGGAGTCATTGTGGAGTTTGCGCAGCATGTTGGCCACGCCATAGACCGCGCCGGTGGGTTCCCCCCGGGAGTTGGTGAGGGGCGGAAGGGCGTGAAAGGCCCGGTACAGATAGGAGGAGCCGTCTACCAGGACCAAGGGATCGGATGGTGATGTAGTCATGGGTTCAAGGGTGTCCGGTGTATGCCGAAAACCTGTATGCGCCGCCAAAACATGGGGACGCGACGCCGCTCCCGCCCGGGTGTTTCCGACGCCGAAATGTGATACAAGAATACGGTCAGCCCGCGAATATCGGGACGCGGGCCCAAGGGAACCCCCTCTGCCGCTGACAGGGATTATGGACGAACATAGCAAAGCTGCCCACCCCGGTTTGATGCCCATCGACGACACCCTGCTCACACGGGAGTCGTGGAAGATCTTTCAGATCATGGCCGAGTTCGTGGAGGGTTTCGAACGACTTGCGCGTATCAAGCCTTCTGTAAGCATCTTTGGTTCCTCACGGACGCCGCCTGGGCACCCCTACTACGAGCTCGCGGAGAATATCGCCCGGGTGTTGTCGGACGCGGGCTTCTCCGTGGTGAGCGGCGGCGGGCCAGGGGTCATGGAAGCCGCGAACAAGGGCGCATTCGCCGGCCGTTCACCGAGCATCGGACTCAACATCCGGCTACCCCATGAGCAGAAGGCCAACCCCTACCAGGACATCTCGCTGCACTTCCGGCATTTCTTCTCGCGCAAGGTGATGTTCGTCAAATACGCATCGGCCTACGTTGTGCTGCCGGGTGGGTTCGGAACCCTGGACGAGCTGGCGGAGATCCTGACCCTGGTGCAGACCGGGAAGACCCGCCGTATCCCCATTATCCTGGTCAACCGTCCGTTCTGGGACGGTCTGCTGCGTTGGTTCGAGGCTACCCTGGTGTCCGAGAATACTATCAGCGCGGATGACCTGAAGCTGTTCCACGTAGTCAACGAGCCCCAAGAGGTCGTGGATGCGATCTTCCAGCACTACGAGCATCGGGGCTTTGAGCCTTCCGCCCGGGAGCAGGAGATGCTCCTGGAGCTATAGGGACATCATGAGCAATAACATGCGCGGATCGTGGATACTGGCACTCTGGCTGTGCGCGGCGCCGAGCTTCGGAGCGGCGCCGATATTCGGGGCGGCGCCGTTACCACCGCCCCCTCTCCCGGCCCGTGTCCCGGCGCCGGGACCGGCCGTACCAAACCCGAACGCGGATCGTTCCGCCCTGCAACCACGGGTGACCATCCGCCATGAAAAGGGGCGCGAGGTCGAGGAGTACCGAATCAACGGGCAGCTCTACATGGTTAAAATCATCCCGAAATTCGGTCCACCCTATTACTTGGTGGATACTACCGGAGACGGTCATCTCGACGCACGCATGAGTCATCTGAATCCCAAAATCATGGTGCCTCAGTGGGTCCTGTTCCGGTGGTGACGGGCTCGGGGGCGCCGCGGACCGTCGTCACTGGCTGAAGCGGGCCGGTCGCCGCGACTGACGCGCCCGCGCCCCCGTGTCACGGTCGGGCGCCATTGAACCGGTTATGACTGATCTTCTTTAGCTACCGTTCCGGCGCGTAGGTTTGGGCAGACTCGCCCCCGTGGCATCCGATCCGGCGCCGCCGCGGCGCTGTTTCTCCTCCCGCGGCCCCTGTAATCCACGGGTCACACCACGGTGGATCGCAGCGAGACCCGCCAGATCCCCTCGGTTCCCTAGGCATCTGTCGGACTTAGGACTGATCTACTGCGCTGGTGGGAGAGCGGTCCATTTTTCCGATTCTGCAGTGCCTTGGTGCCATGGGTGAATGCGCTGGTAATATCCACAGCTTTTTGCAATTATAGAGGCACATGACTTTGTGCGAACCACGGTCGTCGGCCTCGGTGCCCGATCCGCGGTGGCGGTTCCCCGGGCCATGTATCCTTCTGCGGAAGCTGCGGTCTCCTGATCATGCCGGATGAGTATCTGAGGCGTACCCGCGACGGTTTGGTCATCCTGGTCGTCGTGGCGTTTGCCTTGGTCCCGATTGCGGGCATCGGCGGCGCATTACTGTTCGGCCTTACGGATCCAGAACAGGTGAAGACCGCTGTCGCGGCGGGTACATTACCGGCGTTCGTGGTCCTGATGTGCGCCTTGGCCGGTTACCGTATGCGGCTTTTCCTGGCGCCTCTGTTCGGCTGGCTTGCCCTGAATCCGGGTGGCCGTCAGACACCCGATTCCCTGCACCGTCGCCTGCTCGGGTTTCACCGCCAGTACTGGGTACTTTTCCTTATCTACTCGCTCCTGCTGGTACCCGTATATGCCCTTTCCATCCGCGGGGACCTGTTGTACGCCGAGCCGTTCCGCATCGCCCAGTTTCTCCTGTTGCAACTCTCTGCTGCAGTGCTCGTCGGAGTGCCGCTGTTCTTGCTCGCCCTGGATCGGCTGGGGACCTTGGTGGCCGTTCTGGGCCTGCATCAGGTCCATGTCAGCATCAAGTCCAAGCTGATACTGGTAGCGGGATTCGTGCCGTTCCTGTCCTATGCGATCCTGCTCCAGTACCACTACTTGCGCACCGGCAGTGCCACCATAGAGGACTTGGCGGTCTGGGGCGGCTTGGTGCTGGTCACGGGATTGATCACCACCTTGGCCATCCGTGGCATGACACAGGCGTTGGCTCCGGTGCAGGAGATGCTCGGGCGCAGCGGCGCATCGACGCATGCCGAACTCGCCGATGTGCGGCCGCACTCCAGCGATGAGATCGGCTATATGACTCAGATGTTGGGGCGCCTGTTCCAGCGCCTGGGTGACCAGGAGTCCCATATGCGCGCGGTGGTGGATACCGCGGCGGAAGGAATTATCGTGGTGGACGGCCACGGCCGCATCGACACATTCAACGCGGCCGCGGAGCAGCTCTTCGGCTATAGCGCGCAGGACATCCGCGGACGTCCGCTCGCAGCGTTGTTGCCGACTCTGTCCACCGACGCAGGGGTACCGCGCGTGGTGGAGGGTGAGCAGGATGTGGAAGGGATGCATCGCGGGGGACATCCAATCCCGATGTCGGTGCGGGTCAGCCGGATGGTTGTCAGCGGCCTGCCCATGTATACCTGCCTGGTTGCCGATATCTCCGAACGTAAGGCGGCCGAGGGTGAGCTGACCGAAGCCGAGGCCCGTTACCGCGATCTGGTGGAAACCGCACACGATCTGGTGTGGAGCATGGACCCGGAATGCCGTTGGACCTACCTGAACCGTGCGGCGTGGACCATCTACGGCTACAGCCCGGAGGAAATGGTAGGGCGGGCGGTGCGAGAATTCCAAGTTCCCGATCGGGAGCACCAGGACGCGACCGCGTTCCGCGACATCCTGCTCGGCCGGGAATGGGTACACTACGAGACCGTACATCTGGACCGCAATGGGAAACCCCATTACCTGAGCTTCAACGCGAAGCCACTACTCGACGAATCCGGTGCCGTGGTCCGCATCACGGGGACCGCGCGGGACATCACCGAACAGAAGGCCTTCGAGCGGCAGCTGACCTACCAAGCGGAACACGATTCGCTTACCGGCCTGTTCAACCGGCATTTCTTTCAGCAAGAACTTGAACGCCTGGTGGCTCGGGTTGCACGCAGCGGTGCCACCTGCGCCGTGTTTTATGTGGACCTGGACCAGTTCAAATACATCAACGATACCCTGGGTCACGCGGCCGGAGATCGGCTGCTGGTGGAGATCAGCGCACTCATCGCATCTCATGTCCGCGATGGGGACGTCTTTGCGCGTTTCGGGGGGGACGAATTTACCCTGCTACTCGACAACATTGACCGGGCGAACGCGTTGCGCGCGGCGGAAAATATACGCTCGCTGCTCGAGCAATATAAGTTCCTGGAAGGTGGAAATTCGTTCAACGTAACCTGTAGCGTTGGAATCGCGCTCGTGAGTGAGAGCGCACAGTCCGCGGACGAGGTATTGTCGCATGCTGATATCGCCTGCAATATCGCGAAGGCCCAAGGCCGCAACCGCGTAAATCTCTATGACCCTGCGGATCGTGACAAGGCAGGTATGGCGGAGGACATGGGCTGGGCGGCACGCGTCCGGGACATGCTGGAAAACGATCGTTTCCAGATGGTCTTTCAGCCGATTGTATCGATCTCCGACGGCCATGTGCACGACTACGAAGTCCTGATGCGCATGGTCTGCGACGATGGGCAGATCATCCTGCCTGGCGGCTTCATGCCGGCCGCAGAGCGGTTCGGGCTGATCCACAGCGTGGACCGGTGGATGGCCCGCAAGGCGATCCTGCGCCTTGCGGAACTGCGGGCCTCGGGAATGGCGGTCTGCTTCTCGATCAATTTATCGGGGCGCGCGTTTGAGGACGACGCCCTGTTGCCACTGATTCGTGATATGTTGCGCGATACGCAGCTGGATCCGGCGTGGTTGACGTTCGAGATTACCGAGACCGCCGCCATAGCGAACCTGTCCGCTGCGGTCCGCTTTATCCGCGCCTTGAAGGAAATAGGCTGTCATTTTGCGCTCGACGACTTCGGCGCCGGGTTCTGCTCGTTTACCTATCTGAAACACCTTCCGGTGGATAAACTCAAGATCGACGGCTCGTTTGTCCAGGGCCTGGCACGAACCCCCGTGGATCAGGCGATGGTGCAGTCGCTGAATCAGGTTGCCCACGCGCTCGGGAAGGTGACGATCGCTGAGTACGTGGAGGACGCCCGCACCCTGAAACTGTTGGGGGACTACGGCGTTGACTATGCGCAGGGCTACTACGTCGGCCGTCCCCATGCGGAGATCCAGCGCCAGGCGATCGCCTAGCGGAATGTTTCATGCTTGCGAGTCCGTTGGCAGCCTGTTGGGTAGCGGCGGCCGCAGCAGGAGACCGGGCAGAATTCGGGTTAGAGCTTTTCCAGGTTCGCGTAGCTCAGCACAAGCCATTTGCTGCCGGCACGCTCGAAGTTGACCTGTACCCGCGCGTGTCCCCCATCACCTTCGTATTGCAGGATGACCCCATCGCCGAATTTGGCGTGGCGTACCCGCTGTCCGAGGGCCAGGCCCGCGGGGGCGGCCCCGCCGTTGCGGGCGCGTGGGCCGGGGGGGATGTAGACCGGACGCGTGACCGCGGCACGCGGGCGTATTTCCTGTACCAGCTCGGCGGGCAGTTCGCCGATGAAGCGCGATGGACGCGAATAGGTATCGGAGCCGTGCAAACGGCGGCTTTCGGCGTGGCAGACGTACAGGCGTAGCCGGGCGCGGGTGATCCCGACATAACATAGCCGGCGCTCCTCTTCGAGCCGGGCCGGGTCCAAGACCGAGCGCTGGTGGGGAAACAGGCCTTCCTCCAGGCCGCACAGAAACACCAGGGGGAATTCCAGTCCCTTGGCGGAATGCAGGGTCATCATCTGGACGCAATCGTCCGCGGCATCCGCCTGACCCTCGCCGGCCTCCAGGGCCGCGTGGGCCAGGAACGCCGATAGGGGATCGTCGGCCGCGTCTTCCGCGCCGGGTTCGAAGTGGCGCGCTGCGCTTACCAGTTCTTCGAGGTTTTCCACCCGCGCGCGGTTTCGTTCCGAGCGGTCGTTACGATAGTGCTCCAGCAATCCGCTGGCGGTCATGGCGTGATCCACACGCTCGTGCAGCTCGAGCCCGGCGGTCTCCCCGCGCAGTCGCTCGATCAGCACCAGAAATGCCTGCAGGGCATTGGCGGCTCGGGCCGCCAGGGTGCCGGACTCCAGCACGAACCGGGTGGCCTGCCAAAGAGATACCCCGCGTTCCCGTGCGCCCTGACGTACTGCTGCCAGGGTGCGTTCGCCGATGCCCCGCGCGGGCATGTTGACGACTCGTTCGAAGCCGGCGTCATCGTCCGGATTGGCCAGCAGGCGCAAGTAGGCCAGGGCGTCCTTGATCTCCGCCCGTTCAAAGAACCGCTGGCCACCGTACACCCGGTACGGAATGCCGGTGGAGAGCAGGGCCTCTTCGAATACCCGCGACTGGGCGTTGGACCGATACAGGATTGCGATTTCCCGTTTTGCGTTGCCATCCGCAACCCACTGCTGAATACGATCCACCACGAAACGCGCCTCATCCAGCTCGTTGAAGGCGGTATAGAGCAGAATCGGCTCGCCGTGCGCACCGTCGGTCCAGAGCTTCTTGCCCATACGGCCCTGGTTGCAGGAGATCAGCGCGTTGGCGGCGGCGAGGATGGTGCCGGTGGATCGGTAGTTCTGTTCCAGCCGTACCAGCTGGGTGCCAGGGAAATCCTTGGTAAAGCGCTGGATGTTTTCGATGCGGGCACCGCGCCAGCCATAGATCGACTGGTCGTCGTCACCCACCACGAATACCTGGGCGGTGCCGCCCGCCAGTCGTCGCAGCCAATCGTATTGGATCGTGTTGGTGTCCTGGAATTCATCCGCCAGGATGTGCCGGAAACGCTCCCGGTAGTGGGACAGCAGTTCCGGGCGCTCCTTGAGGAGTTCATGGGCGCGCAACAGCAGTTCCGCGAAATCCACCAGTCCGCCGCGGCGGCAGTGTTCCTCGTAGGTCTGATAGATCCGCAGCATCTGGCGAACATGCAGGTCACCCTGGTCCGGCATGCCCTGGGGACGCTGGCCCTCATCCTTGCGTGCGTTGATAAACCACTGCGCTTGTTTCGGTGGCCACTGGTCCTCATCGAGGTCCAGGGACTTCAAGACCCTGCGGATGAGCCGGTATTGATCCTCGGAGTCGAGGATCTGGAAGCTCTGGGGTAGGCCCGCTTCGTGCCAGTGTGTCCGCAGCAGCCGGTGCGCCAAGCCGTGGAAGGTGCCGATCCACATGCCGCCCACCGGGGTCCCCAGCAGCCGTTCGGTGCGCCCGCGCATCTCTGCGGCGGCCTTGTTAGTGAAGGTGACGGCGAGGATTCCGTAGGGAGAGACTCCTTCCACCTGGATCAGCCACGCAATCCGATGAGTCAGCACCCGAGTCTTGCCGCTACCCGCCCCCGCGAGCACCAGCACCGGTCCCGGAGGCGCGCTGACCGCGGCGCGTTGCGCGTCATTCAGGGGGTCTAGGAGGTGGCTGACATCCATGTCGCCGGATTCTAACAGATTCGATCACGAGTTCGTGGCAGACCGGACGGCTTGGCGTGACCCGCGCTCTGGAGTCGGGGCCGGCTGGGTGAGCGGTCCGCGGACTCGGCGCGACGGCGCCGGATCCGCGGATTCGCCATTTCACGCGGGAATAGCGGTAGCCTGGAGGCGCGGTTGGGATCGGCGCTCGCAGCCCTGGTAGAAGCGGATGTCCTCCACCACCGCGTGGGAGATCAAGTCCCGGTCGGCGAATGCGAGCGCGAGACCGGTGGTGTCGCAGCGGGTAACCTTGGCCTTCAGTAGCCGGCAGATGTGTTCCTGACCGGTCCAGATCCGGAATTTCAGGAGCAGATCGGTCCCGGGTGCCAGTTCCACTGGATAGCCAAATTCCATATAGGCGCCATCCGCGCTGACATTGCTCGCGTAGCCATCACGTACCATACTGCCCTGGAATGCCACCTCTACCTGAATCGCGACGTTCTTACGTGGTCGACTGCGTTGCTCGATCATTTTTGAACTTCCTGGCCAGCCAGAATGTACGCGTGCGGTCTGCGTCGGGGCGTAGCACGCCGTACCGGGACGTTCACGGCAATGCCGTGAGCGGACCGGCGCCTGTGCATTCCTATGCGGGTAAGATCCTGCGGACTTTTCGTAGTGCGACTGCGGTCTTGGTTGGGGCTTGCCTTTCGGGACTATCCCCCGTGACCGAACATTGTAACGGCCGGTTGCGTAGTTTCTTTAAGAAATGCGGGCTAAGCCTCAGAGTTATGTCCGCCGAGATCCTACAGGGCGTTTCTAAGCGAGTGTTACAGTAGGGAAAATTTCCAGCCCCCGGTCCGTGCCCAACCGCCGGTCTAGCCCGGCGTTCGGCGGTAGAACCGCTCCGGTTCGGCTAACCCCGCGGCCTGGAACGCGTCCCGACGCTTGCAACATTGCGGGCACACCCCGCAGTGGCGTGCGTGCCCGAGCAGGCAGGAATAGGTGCGTGCAAAGTCCAGCCCGAGGGACTGGCCGATTTGGATGACCTGCGCTTTGTGAAGTTCAATGAATGGCGTACAGAGCGCCAGGTCCGGTTCCAAGATGTCGATCATATGCCGGAACGCATCAAGAAATGGTGTCCCAGCGCTGGCGTAGGCGTGAGCATCTGCGCGGTTGAGCGCCAGATATATCCGGCGAGCCCCGATTCGCGCCCCATAGCTGAACCCGAGGGACAACAGGACCATATTACGATGGGGGAGGGGAACGTGGGCCCTCATGAGGGCGGTGCCGTGGAAGCGCCTGCCGACGCGAGACAGGTCCAGTTCTACCGGCTCGAGGTCCAGGATCCGGCATTGGTTCCGAACCGTCCGTCGTTCCGCTTCCAGCGCCCGTTGGCCGTAGTCGACGAACAAGGGAACGACGCTTGCGCGGCGCGCTTCCCGGTGAAGCAGGGTCATGCTTTCCACCCCGCCACTTACCAGAATGATGGACCAGTCCGTCATGGGGGTATTACAGCAGCAACCCAGGTGTCGCGCGAGCCTAGTCGGCTGGCTGGGAACCATTTTCCCGGCGCGGCGTCAGGATCTTGTGGGGGGTGCGATCCCGTGCGATTTATCCGCGTACCGGAAGATGCCGGACCCGAGCGGTCCTTTAGGGTTACCCGGCGTATCCTGATAGGATCATTCTCCGAATACCTGGGCCATGCTGGGGATAGGAGTTCCACGGAGCTATGACATGTTGGCCGCATTGAGCAGATTTTTCCAAGATCGCGTCCGTTCGTCCGCGTCCGGTGTTGAAAGCGGGCGCGGTGTACAGCTGGCTACCGGCGCACTGCTGCTGGAGATGGCGCGCGCCGATTTCGCCGTTCAGGACGTGGAACGCGCCAAGGTCGCGGAGCTGCTGCGGTTGCGGTTTGGCTTATCCGAAGAAGAGACGTCGGAACTGGTGGCCCTGTCCGAACAGGCGTCCCGGGAATCCGTATCGCTCCACGAGTTCACCCAGTTGATCAACGGACAGTTCTCTCAGGATCAGAAGAGCCAGGTGATCCGTCTGCTGTGGGACATCGCGTTCGCCGATTCCCGTCTCGACAAATACGAAGAACACTTGGTGCGCAAGATCGCGGACCTTCTGTACGTTCCCCACAGTGAATTCATACGTGCGAAGCTCGCCGCCCAGGAAGCGTCGGCCGATGAGTCCCGCCGGGATGACCTATGAGTGCAGGCGCTAAGCCCGAGTAGTGCTTCACGTTTGGAGGCCCGTTCAGGGTTCCCCAAAAGCATCGCAACGCACGCAAGACCGGTGTTTTAAGGTAGTTTCCCGCGGACACGCTTTGCGTCTGAACGGTCCGTGGACCGCTGAATCGGCTTCCAAACATGAAACACCACACTAGGGCCTGTAACGCTACCGGGCGAATAGCGTCAACAGGCCCTAGCCACACGGATCAGGCGCGGCGCGCCCTATACCATGTCCTTGAGATTTTTGAGCGGCTGAACCTTTACGACATTCCGGGCCGGCTTGGCCTTGAAGGTGGCCTCTTCGCCGGTAAAGGGGTTGATGCCCTTGCGTGCCTTGGTGGCTGGCTTGCGCACTACTTTGATCTTCATCAGACCGGGCACCGTGAATATGCCGGGCCCCTTCTTGAGGTCCCGCTTGATCAGGCCCGACATCGCGTCGAAAACGGCCCCAACGTCCTTCTTGGTCAAACCGGTTTTGTCCGAGAGGTACGAGTAGACTTCAGATTTCGTGGCGGGCTTGTTCGAGGCGGCAGCCTTCTTTGAAGTTCGGGAAGCAGACTTTTTCTTCGCGGCCATCGATGAGCTCCTTCTATATAAGGGTTGGGTTGAGGTTAACAGGCGCACTAAAGATAGCACATGTTGCGTGCGCGTAAAGCCTGAAATTATGCTGGATACGCGCTGCCGACGAGCCGCTGATCTACCGCTGGCAACAACTGTGTTGGGATCGGCTCCGGTTCTGTGGCGCGGGCCGGCTTCGGGAAGAAAAGTGGGAACGGTAATGACCAGGGCACGTGGATCGAATGGTCCCGGCGGGTCCCGGCGGGTGGCGTTGGCGCCCCTGGGATTCAGCCCCCGGGTTGCGGCGGAGCGGGATCGATGACGCCACAGTGCGACACCGCAAGTGTTAGGGTGTGCGTTGCTATCATAGCGGATACCCACGGCTTTTTGGATCCACAGGTCGCTGACGCGGTGGCGGGGTGCGACATGGTCGTCCATTGCGGTGACATCGGCGGCGTCGCCGTGCTTGCGGCGTTGAGGCCACGGACCGGCCGTATCGTGGCAGTACGGGGAAACAACGATGTACCTGATCGGTGGACCGGTGCGCAACGCCGGTGCCTCGACGGTCTTCCCCTACAGGCCGAGCTGGAACTGCCCGGCGGCTGGTTGGTGGTGGTCCATGGCGATCGCGTGCCTGCAGCCAACCGGCATGTCCGGCTGCGCCGCGCGTTTCCCCACGCTCGGGCGATCAGCTACGGCCACAGCCATCGGATGGTGTGTGATCGGAGCCAACGGCCGTGGGTGCTCAATCCTGGGGCGGGAGGGCGGGCACGGACCTTTGGTGGGCCTTCCTGCCTGATATTAGAGGCCACGGCCGCCCGTTGGACGGTGCGTGAGCTGCGGTTCCCAAAAATAGGCCCCGGGCATTAGCGCTACTCCAGCCCGTGTTGCAGACCGGTGCGGTATCCGCGGCTTGGGGCCCAATCCGTAAATGCCGCGCGCGGGCTCAGTGGAGTGACGGTGACCGGCCGTGTTCTGCCGCCCGGGGGGCCGGGGACGCATGATGCAGGATCATGCGCCAGCCCGAATCCATGAGCTGATAAATGTTGGTGCTGAGGATTGGTGTCCGGCGTCCGGACTCGCCCGTAGCCTGGATATTCTCCTGGACCACATGCACGGCAAGAAGGGCGTCCTGGGTATACTGGGTTTCCGTTATGGTGAACCGCAGACGCAGGCCCGCACTCAAGATCTCGCGCCAGCTGGCCTCGATCTGGGTCCGACCCTGGTGCCGGGGCCCGAGGGGGTGGATGCATACGGTGTTGGGCAGATCCGCCCACACTGACATCATCGCGGGCAGATCGGCCCGTTCGAAGGCCTGATAGAAGGCTTGTTCGGCTTCCTGGGGGGTGGCGAATTCGATGTCGGACACCTGCGCGGGCTCCGGTGACGGGGCTGGATCGGCTGAGGGCCGGTGCGGATTCTGGAATCGCAATGGTACGGGATGCGGCGCGCAGGCGCTAGGCGGGCCATGGCCGCGCGCACGCCGGGGCGGGGGATGGGCATGACGGAGATCCTGGGCGTTGGCGTCGCGACGCTGGATGTCATCAACGTGGTTGATGGATATCCAGAGGAAGATACGGAGGTACGGTCCGTGGCGCATCACGTGCAACGGGGTGGAAACGCCTCCAACAGCCTGGTGGTCCTCAGCCAGTTGGGCCATCGGTGCAGCTTCGCCGGGGTGCTCAGCACTGCGCCCGCCGCGGCACTTATCGACCGTGATCTAGAACGCTACGGAATCGACACCGGAGCGTGCCACCGCCACGGGTCTGGGGGGCATACCGACTTCCTGTATCTGTATCAACCAGCGCAACGGGTCCAGATCCATCATCCACTACCGCGATCTCCCGGAATTCAGCAGCGCGGATTTTTCCACCGTGGATCCAGGCCGGTTTCACTGGCTGCACTTCGAAGGGCGCAACGTCCCAGAGACCCGGCGCATGCTGCGGCGGGTCCGGGAGGTGGCCCCGCGGGTGGCGTGCTCAGTGGAGATCGAGAAGCCACGGCCGGGGATCGAGTCCCTCTACGCGGACGCCGATCTCCTGCTGTTCTCCCGGGCGTACGCGCGCCACGCGGGCTACGACGACCCCCTGGACCTCCTGGAAGCGGTGCGCGGCCAGACACCGGCGGAGTGGCTGGTTTGTGCCTGGGGTGCGGAGGGGGCTGCGGCCCTGGATCGGAGGGGTGGAGCGGTCCGCAGCGACGCGGTGCCCCCAGCACGGGTGGTGGATACCTTGGGGGCGGGCGATGTATTCAACGCCGCTGTGATCGACGGCTTGGTCCGCGGGTGGGCCCTGGAGGAGACTCTTCCACGGGCCTGTCGGCTCGCGGGCCAGAAATGTGGACAGTGGGGCCTGAGCGGAATGGCACTGACGTAGTGCGCATATCGTAGAGGCACGAGGTTCCCGCGCGTTCCGCGGATCAGCTCAATGGTCTGGTCCGGCTTCAACATTTGGCGCTTGGGCAGCCTGGACGCAGACCGGAATCCAGGGATTGCGCTGCGTGCCATGCAGACTACGGGGGACCACCACAATGGCCATGGAATCCACGGACCAAGATACGCGCCTTCGGTCATTGGGTGCTCGCCGCGCATCCCGTAGGGGAAAAATCCGTCCCCGAAGGTCCGCGCGCATCGCGCCGCCGGCCCGGCGTACGCGCCGCGGATGGTGGCGGGCTCGCGCTGCGTGAGGCCGGTCCAGGATCAGGCGCTTTGTGTCCTGGATACGGTTCCACGGGACGGTACCCGGGGGTTTCTCCTGGAGACCCCCAGAGGGTCACGGGAACTGTTTCTGGTGCGCCGCGGGCCCACGGTGTACGCCTATCTCAACTGCTGCCCCCATACCGGGGCGCCCCTGAACTGGCTTCCGGACCAGTTTTTGAACCGCGAGCGCACCCTGATTCAGTGCGCCAACCACGACGCCTTGTTCCGGATCGAGGATGGCTACTGTGTGCACGGCCCTTGTCACGGGCGCTCCCTGATCCCGGTGGACATAGCGGTGCGGGACGGCCACGTCGTCCTGTTGGACCCCAGCGTCCACCTTAGATACCCGGACCGGTTTCCATGATTTGCGGTATTATTTTGTTGCTCCGCTTGTGGGTCCCGCTGGAAGTGGTACTGACTGCCGTTCCTGCACGGCGCGGCCGCTATCGCGTTGCTCCCTTGGACCGTGATGTCCGGGATGGGCATCACCCCCGTCCCGTGGGCTCGTCGTGATGGAGCGGCGTCCTCTGGTGCCTTCATGCATGATGGTGTCTTGTCCCGGATACCGGGCGCGGGATTGAGGGCCCCACACAGGCCAAACGTCCGCCCGTAAGGGGCAAATGGTGACGCCAAGTGTCACCCCGGGATTTCCGGGTCTGCCCGCATCCCTTCTAAGCGGTTGTTCTATGTCACCCCGATGAGGTTGGCACACCTTATGCTTTAACGCAGAGCAGGCACGTGAGTTGTGATCTGGAACACAGAGTCGGCGTGCGCTGTTCCACAGGGAACCTCCACAGTGGCGATAGGACTGGTGACGGCAGGGAGCGCCTAGACCGTCAACTGCTTTCCGCTCGGGTGGGGACCCAGGCCGGTTCCTCGGAGTGGAAAGTCACGGGAGGCCGACCAAAATGAATACCATGCGATCACACCCACGGGCAGACGAGCGGGCGACGCTCCAGGATCGGGCCCATGCGCACTACCAGGAAGGACGCCGTTACGAACTGGGTATCGGGGTTACTGCGGATGATCGCGCGGCGTTCCAGCGCTATCGTCGCGCCGCGATGCTCCGGCACGCCGACGCCCAGAATGCCTTGGGGTTTCTCTATGCCACAGGACACGGCGTGGCTCGGGATGATCGATTGGCGGCCAGTTGGTTTCGCAGCGCCGCACTCCAGGGCCACAGCGGCGCGCAGGCGAACCTGGGGACCCTGTTTGCGGAAGGCCGCGGCGTCGTGAAGGACGAGGAACAGGCCCTCATGTGGTATCAACGCGCCGCGCAGTCCGGTAACCCCGACGCCCAGGAGTTCCTGGCGAAGGCTTCCCGTGAAGGTCTGCTGGGGCTGCCCAGGGATCAGGTCCAGGCGGATTTCTGGGAGGTCCTTGCGGTCTACTCCAGGGCCAGTATCGAAGGGTGACGCGGCATCGCGGACTGCTGCTGAACGTGGGTGAGTGAGCGGTTTCGGCGCATCCCGGATCCACCGTCCCTACGATGGCGACGGGGGATAACGCGGTGGCGGGGCCACAAAAAAAACCCGGCGCTTCTGGCACCGGGGGCAGAGAGCGGGATGGCTCCCGCTGACCGTCTGTGCCGGCCGATGGTTTATGGAAAGGCCGGTATCGTCGGCTCGGTTCCGTGCATGCCGGCCTCGGGGTGATGACTGCGTATCAGTGCGGTGACCTCCTGGACTCGGGTCTTGGGGATGTCCACCATCATCAGGACTTCCCCCTGTTCGATGGCCGCCTTGAATCGTTTCAGGCGGCTGTTGGGCACGTCCGTGGCGATCATGCCCGATGCCCAGCCACCCATCAGGGCACCGGCCAGCGCCATGGTGAGCACTGCCACGCCATTGAGGTCTAAACCGCTCGGGGCAACGGCGATCAATACCACGCCGACTATGGCACCGGTCAGACCACCGAGCGCGAGTCCCTGCTCCACGCCATGGACGAAGTCACTCTTCTGGAGCAGTCCCGCCTCCGGGAGGTCCTCCAGGGGCGTGCCCTGCTTGGCCAGCACATGGATATGACCGGCCTCAACACGGGCCAGCAGCAACTCGTTGACCACCCGTTTCGCCTGGGCGGTGTCCCGCAGCAGGAAATACAGTCGTCTGCGCATAACGACCTCCTTCCTCCGTGATAGGGGCAAGCGCACCCGGCGTGCGGATACGCTTGATACTGGAAGTATAGTTCATCGGAGGGCTGCCGTCGGATACCTGCATGGAGATCATAAAATATTGAAAATAAATTAATTTATTGCGAAACAGTGGGGTTGCGCCGTCGCCGGCCGGACTCCGGCGACGGCGGGGTGGAACCCGCCCGCGGTACTGGGGCATTGGGTTGGTCAGCGTGGTCGGACCCTACTGGCCCGCAGTGGGTTGGCTGGCTTCGGGTCAATCCCGGTCAGTCCAACTCGTCCAGGGGATTGGCCCAGTCCTCTGGTCCGGGCCCGAGGTCGACCCCATAGTCGTCGCGCTCGATGTCCAGGGACCCCGACCAGTCCTCCGGTGGTTCGATGGGTTCCAGGTCCATCTCGAACCAAGCGTCCAGATCCATCTCTTCCACGGTGGCGTCGAAATGCTGGATCTCGACGGTGCCGTCGTCTTCGTCGACGGCGACTACTTCGAACTGTCCCCCGCCGGTGATCCGGTACCAGTCGCCGACCCTCGGCTCAAGTTCTCCTGGCATGTTGGGTACCTCCCTTCATGCTGCTGCGCGGGGTGCGACTCACCCTGGTGTCGCGCGCGGCGTTTGGTCCATTGCTGCACGCCGCTGCGCGCCGTAGGATGTCCGAAGTCCCGTGTACGGTTAAGTTATAGGACCATTCCCATGGCGACGCAAGCGGACCCGTGCTGGCTGTTTCGGCGCGCCCACGCATAAATTAAGCCCCCCGCCGGGGGTTTGGAAGCGGGTCCCCCCCGGGTGTCTGCGCTCTGCCGGCCGGAAGAGTTCCGGTCCACGGCCGGTAGCAGACCGGTGGGCCCGGTAAGGAGGCGGTGCTGCGCGCGATGTCTGATCTCCTGTTCAACACGTTTATCCTCATGTTGGTGGTGGTGGACCCCGTCGGCCTGGTGCCGTTGTTTGGGGCCTTGACCCAGGAGTCCCCGCGGCTCGAGCAACGCCGCATGGCGGTCAAGGCGGTGTTGCTTGCGGGGGCTATCCTGCTGGTGTTTGCGTTCGCGGGCAACCGTCTGCTTACCGCCCTCGGGATCGGTCTGCCGGCCTTCAAGATCGCGGGCGGGGCATTGCTGTTTCTGCTGGCCATCGATATGGTTTTCGCACGCCAGTCCGGCCTGCGTTCCACCACTCGCAGCGAGCAGCGCGAGGCGGTGCGCCGCCACGACATCTCCGTTTTCCCCCTCGCTTTCCCGTTGATCGCGGGGCCCGGTGCGATTACCACCCTGCTGTTAGTGCTGGCAGGGCACCGTGGCGATCCCGCCGCCGTCGCCGGTGTGCTTCTCGTGTTGGGGGTGGTGTTGCTGCTGACGCTCGGGGCGCTGCTGTTGACCGGGCACTTGATGCGTTGGCTGGGTGAGACTGGAGCTAATGTGGTGAGCCGGGTCCTGGGCTTGGTGCTGACGGCCCTGGCGGTCCAGTTCGTATTGGACGGGATTCGGGCCGCGTTCCTGATCCGCTAGGCGTCTGTCGGACTTAGGCGATCGTAGCGAGCAAGGTGGGAGAGTGAGGACAGTTTTTCGATCCAAGCCCGTTAAGGCCCCGGTGCGCCAGCCGGCGGTGGCGTCTTGGAGCTGCGCCGGGGTGGATCTTCGGCCCCCGGTCTATGCGTAGCGGGGCGCGCGCCCAGCGGTGTGACTCGGGCCATGGGTTCGGCGCAGCGTAGCAGACGGTCCAGAAGGCGGGCGCTGCGCACCGCGTCCGCGGAATCGTCCCACAACCAGTAGGTGAAAGTGGTCATGAAGATTCCGGTGAGCACCGTCTCCTCCACGGCGCGCCAGGGATAACGGGCATCGCGCCCCGCCGCTTCCCGCAGCCATTGCACGGTACGGCTGACCCCGCGCAGGGCGCGGTACTGCGTGTGCAGGTGTCCCGGCTCCAGCCGTCCCAGGACCATCTGGCGGGTGACGCGCCGATGGGGTGCGAGGGCCCCAAGCCAAGTCATGATACCCCGGTGCATCCGTGCTCGGGGCGCCAATCCCTGGCAGTCGCGGGTGGCGGCATCGCGGAGCAGGGCCTGGTCAGCCCGGGCGAACCAGGCGTCCACCAAATCTTCCTTTTCGCGAAACCAAGTCGGCACCTGGGCCAGCGGAATGTCCGCGTCCCGCGCGGCCTCGGCCAGTCGTACGGCTTCCCAACTGCGTGCGTCGGCGATCACCAGCGCGGCGTCCAGTATCCGGTTCCGGGCGTCAGCTTCCGTTGCCACGGTGTGTTCCCTCCGCGCCGGCTCCGGGTGCGGAGCGGCGTCTACAGGAGTTTCAGGTCCTGCACATCGCCGCTCGGGTCCAGCAGCACACGTACGCGGCCATAACAGGAGACGCGATCGGCTACGCAGCCCGACCCTTCCATCACCACTTCATCGAAGGTTACCGCCGCCACCAGCGCCCGGTCGCTGCGTTCCAGCACGTCGACGCTCAAGGTGTCGTTGTCGATCCAGCCGTTTTGAGTGCAGAACCCGGCCAGCTCCCGGCAGGTGGCCAGATATTCGTTGAGCTTCATGGCGTTCTCTGGCGGCGCACAAGGGGCCCGCTTCCCCCCTATAGTAAGACGCCCGGTGCGGCCGTCAAGGCGGGACATAAATGTAGCGCTGCAAGCGTGGAGACCGATTCAGGGTTATCCTACGCGAGCAACGCTAGGTTAGGTCCTTGCGCCGCCGGTGCCCGCCCGGCACCATGAGCGGGTCCGTGGGTCGTACTTCGATCCCCTACGCTGGGGGTGGGTAGCATGGAATCGGTCCTGGTGGTGCCTGGGCGCAAAATCTTCCGCCTCCACGGAGCGGCGGAAGATGCCACGGCCTACTTGGTGGTGGACCGGGAGGCGGGAGGGATCCTGGTCAATACCCCACCTTTCTCGGAAGCGCTGGCACGGCGCATCGCTGCGGTGGCCAGCCCCCGCTACGTATTCCTGCCGAGCCATTTCGGTGCGCGGGACGTGGATGCCTGGCGCGCCCGCTATGGGGCGCAGACCCTGGCGTTCGAGGCGGAGACGCCGGCGATCGCAGGCCATGTGGATATTCCCCTGCACCGCAAGTCCCGGCTCACCCGTACCATCGATTTCCTGCTCATGTCCGGGCGCACCCGCGGCAGTGGCGCTTTACGTCTGCGCAACAAGCCCGGAGTGGTGTTCTTCGGACCGATCCTGAGCCCGGGCGAGTCCGGTTGGCCCACCCTGATACCCCGTCCCGACGACGACTCGTACGAAAATCGTCTACTCGGTGTACTGGGGCTGCAGGATGTGAAATACGAATACGCCTTTACCGACGTCTTCCAGCCGGGACACACCCGTTACGGACCAGGGGCGGACGTTGCGATCCAGGCGGAGCTGACGCGCGCGCTGGAACTGTAGCCGGGCGTGCGGGGCGCACCACTGTCATCCGTTCAGGGGCAGGGATTCGGGTGTCGGCCATGGACCGCCTCGATGCCTTCCAGCACCGGTTCGGATAGGGTCAGGTCGATGCTGGCGATGTCCGATGCGAGTTGCGCAAGGGAGGTGGCGCCGACGATGTTGGCGGTCAGGAACCCGCGGGCGTTCACATAGGCCAGGGCCATCTGAGCCGGGTCGAGGCCGTGGCGGCGCGCCAGTTCCACGTAACCCCGGGTGGCCGCCTCCCCTTGCGGGTTGTGGTAGCGCTGGAACCGCTCGAAGCGTGTGAGTCGCGCTCCGTCCGGGCGGGCGCCACCCAGATATTTTCCGCTCAGCACACCGAATGCGAGGGGAGAGTAGGCCAGCAGCCCAACCCGTTCCCGATGCGCGATCTCCGCCAACCCGACCTCAAACGTGCGGTTGAGCAGGTTGTAGGGGTTTTGAACGCTGACGATCCGCGGTAATCCGTGGCGTTCCGCCGCCTGCAGATAGGTCATCACGCCCCACGGCGTCTCGTTGGATACCCCGATGTAGCGCACCTTTCCCGCACGCACCACCTCCGCCAATGTCTCCAGGGTCTCCACGATGGGCACGGCGTCCTCCTCGGGGTCGTGCGCATAGCCGAGCTGGCCGAAGAAATTCGTGCGCCGGTCCGGCCAGTGGACCTGATAGAGATCCAGGTAGTCGGTCTGAAGGCGTGCCAGGCTTGCGTCCAGCGCGGCGAGAATATTGCGGCGGTCGAGCCTGATTCTGCCGCGCCGCAGGTAGTGCAGCTCGTCCCCGGGGCCGGCTACCTTGGACGCGAGTATGATCCGCTCGCGGCAACGCCGCTGTGCCAGCCAGGTACCGATGTAGGTCTCGGTGCGGCCCTGGGTCTCCGGCCGCGGCGGTACCGGGTACATTTCCGCCGCGTCGATGAAATTCACGCCGCAGTCGAGGGCGTAGTCGAGCTGTCCATGGGACTCGTGTTCGCTGTTCTGTTCCCCGAAGGTCATTGTGCCTAGGCATATGGCGCTGACTTTCAGGTCGGTGTCTCCGAGGTTCCGGTATCGCATGGGCATGGCGGGCCTCCAAACGTGAAACACTACACCAGGAGTCTGTCGGACTTAGGACTGATCTACTGCGCTGGTGGGAGAGCGGTCCATTTTTCCGATCCGTTTGGTCCAATAGCGATGGCTATTCTCCTCAAACGATCGAAAAACGGTCCTCACTCTCCCACCTTGCTCGCTACGATCGCCTAAGTCCGACCGACTCCTAGAACCAATTTCACCATGCATCGCGGTCGTGCATGCGGCGTTGTGGACCCGGCTGCGGTGCTTATTGGCTGCCGATAAACTGCGTCCCTCGCAGGGTCCGCGTCTTGCCTGAACGCCCGATCCACGATTTTGAGATAGGTACTAGGCAAACAGCACCAGCACCCCCGTGTAGCCGTAGAGCCGGTCGTGTGAAATCTCACCGTTGGCGAAGAATCCGACCAGCGGAAATTCGCCGAGCTCGCGTTGAATGGTGCGCAGCTCCGCAGAGTCCGCGCCGAACATGCTGCGCCCGCGTCCGAGGCAGGAAAAATACACGCCGCCACGGGGGGCGCGGTCCGGCGCCCGGCGTTTCAGGTCACGCAGCATGCGCACCAGGTCGGTGTGCGCGCTGGCACCGTCACGGCGACAGAACTGCAGGGTATCGTCGGTATGCAGCATGTCGCCCACTGCCAACAGCCCTTTGGCGGGATCGATCCCCACCAGATTGCGGACCAGATAGTCACCGGTGTCGGAACCCGGCACCGGAAGGGCCACGAAAATGTAACCCGCGATCCGGTTGAGATCGCGTGCCAGTACCTCGCCGATCTCCTCGTAGAAGACCTCCAGTGCCGGGCGCCCGTCCAATTCCACCGCAACGTTGCGTTGGCATCGGGTGACCACATGCTTGGAGCCGATGAGGGTACAGCCCTGGGTAAGGCCGGTGAGCACCGCCACGTCCCGGGCGAACATCACTCCCGACAGGCCGCCGTCGACCACCCCGTCGGCGATCTGGGCGTAGTGGGCCCGCGACGAGCTGAGCCCGCCGACGAGGAAGCCGCCCGCGGCCCGTCCGGCGAGCGCCTCGATCAGGTCTGGTACCGCCGGGTTGCGCGGGTCCCCGTGGACCAGGGCCACATGGGAGCCACTGGCTTGCCGCCAGGCGTCCAGCCCATCGTCCAACTCCTCGATCCCTTCACGCAGCGGAGGGAACACCCGAAACGAATCGCCGGGGAGGTCCGTGACCATGAGGGCCAGGGCGGGCTGCTCGTAATACTCCTGGGAACCGGCGCAGATTCCCACCCCCACGGTGCCGACCCAATGGGGGACACCGGTGCGCTCCCGGACCCGCTCCAGCAGCGCATCCAGGTGCGGCGCAAGTTCATCGGTGGCGTAGAGGAACCCCAGACTCGCTCCCGGTGGCGGTGTGCCGAGGGCCGCCAGGCAGTGCTCGGCGGCCTCCTGCCACTGACCCGCGGCGCTGTGGGCGAAGGAAAATGAACCCATGGACTCTACTCCTGCTGTTCGCTGGGGTTCCGGCACCTGGTGACCGGTGCCCTGATTTGCTGATCACCGCCGGCGTTGGCCATCCAGCGGCTGATCCGGGTTCCTGCCCCGCGGGTAGGGCTACGCGCCGTAGGGACTTTCGATCCGGTTGTCGTCCGGAGGGATTCCCGCCGTCGCGGCCAGGCCTTGCTCGGTGGGCCGTAGCAGCGCGTGATACCGGGTGTCGATCTCGTCCAGTAGCCAGGGAATTTCGCTGGGGAGGATCAGGCGGTCCTTGCGCAGCAGGTGCCGTACCCGCAGGGCGTCCTCGCGAACCAGTACGATCAGTGGCACCGGGAGCCCGAACGGCAGCACGTGACGATGGGCGAGCCACTCGATCGGGGTCGGGTGTCGCCCCGGCGCCGGACGCGCGTCGAAGCGGAAGTGGCCGGCCCCGCCGGGCTCCTTCAGCAACTCCGTCAGCCACGGTACCGGGAGTCCGCGGTGGACGATGATGGTGCGGTTCATGTAGCGGCCCAGGAACCGCACCAAGAGTATACGCGGATCGTCGAGCGGCGCGTGGTAACGCGAGAGCAGCGTCCGAAACACGCCCATCATCGGCGCACGGGTCAGCCCTTATGGAGCTGCTTCTTCCGCTCCATCATCCGCTCGATGATCGGCGTGAGGATGATTTCCATGGCAAACCCCATCTTGCCGGCCGGGACCACGATGGTGTTGGGCCGCGACATGAACGAGTCGTGCAGCATCCGCAGCAGGTAAGAGAAGTCCGTCGTCTTCGGGTCGCGGAAGCGGATGACGACGAAACTCTCGTCCGGCGTCGGGATGTCGCGCGCGATAAACGGGTTGGATGTGTCCACCGTCGGTACCCGTTGGAAGTTGATATGGGTACGGGAGAACTGCGGCGTGATGTAATGCACGTAGTCGTACATGCGCCGCAGGATGGTGTCCGTTACCGCCTCGGCGCTGTAGCCACGCTCCTTGCAGTCGCGATGAATCTTCTGGATCCACTCCAGGTTGACGATGGGGGCCACTCCTACCAGGGTGTCGACATGGCGCGCGGCGTTGACCTTTTCGGTGACCACGCCCCCATGCAGCCCCTCGTAGAACAACAGGTCGGTCTGCGCGGGAATCGGTTCCCACGGAGTGAAGGTCCCCGGCTTTTGATTGTAGGGGGCCGCCTCCCCTTCGTTGTGGAGGTAGAAGCGGCGTTCGCCGCTCCCATGTTCGCCGTATTCGTGGAACAGCGACTCCAACCGGTCGAACAGATTCCCTTCCGGTCCGAAGTGGCTGAGGATGCGGTGTTCACCGTGGGCGTTGGCGATGGCCTTCTTCATCGCCTCGCGGTCGTAGCGGTGGAAACTGTCCCCTTCCACCACCACGGGATTGATGCCCATGCGGCGGAAGATGTGTTCGAACGCACTCTTGACGGTAGTGGTACCGGCCCCGGAAGAGCCCGTTACCGCGACGATCGGATGCTTTTCCGACATGTGCCACTCCTGGTCCAGAAAGATTTAAAAAACCTGATGAATTCACAGCGTCGACGCGATTCTATCCGGGCGCGGGTTCACCGTGTGGGCGCCGCGTGCGCTGGGTGGACCTGGGGTTGGGTGCCCGGGAGATCGCGTTCGATCAGCCTGACGGGCACGAAGGCGAGTGCCGCAGGATTGGCCATTTTGCCCCAGGAGGGGCGGGGTCGGCAAGGGCTGCCCCGCTGCTTGCATGATCGATGCGGGTGGCGGAGTGCTTCAGCGCTGGCCTGTGGGACCGGTCTGGCACACCCGGCGTTGGCGCTCGGGCTAGCGGGCCTTACGTGCCGTCCCGCCATGCCAATGGGGTGCGTGCCAGGGCGGCGTGGCCCTGACTGCGAACCTCGGCATTCTCCACGCCGCTCATGGACACCACGCTAGTACAGGATCCCCGTTGCCACCAGGGCGCGACCCACCGGCGTGACGATGAATCAAAGTGGGCGGGCCCGACTGTGTCCTTGCGTCCCGTACCGCGCGCTATGGCAATTGCAAGCGCCCGCCGCTCACCCCTCTGGATCGCCCCCGGAGGCCGGCGGGTCGTCGCGCTGGAATGCCAGATCCCAGACCCGGTGGCCGAGCCGCTGCCCGCGCTGTTCGAAGCGCGTGGGCGGGCGGAAGTCCGGGCGTGGCGCGTAGGCATCGGGCCCCGCGAGGTTCCGGAAGCCCGGAGCGGCACCCATTACCTCCATCATGTGGCCCGCGTAGTCGCCCCAGTCGGTGGCCATGTCCAAACGCCCACCGGGTTTGAGGCGCCGGCGCACCAGTTCCGCGAAGTCCACCTGGACGAGTCGGCGCTTGTGGTGGCGCTTCTTGACCCAGGGATCGGGGAAGAACAGGCAGACTTGATCCAGCACGCCATCCCCCAGGTGCTGTTCCAACACCTCCCGGGCGTCGGCGCAAAGTACCCGCACGTTGCCCAGGCCCCGCGCCTCCAAGCCGAGGAACAGGTGGCCGATGCCCGGACGGTGTACCTCGATGCCCAGGAAGTCAGTCCCGGGGTGACGCTCGGCCAGGGCCAGCAGGGCGTCCCCGTTGCCGAAGCCGATCTCCAGTACCCGCGGGGCGCAGCGGCCGAAAACGCGGTCCAGATCCAGGACGGCCGCGGCTTGCGGTTCCACGCCATAGCGGACCCACAGGGTTTCCAGGGCCCGGCGCTGGGCGTGGGTAATGCGTCCCTGCCGGCGCACGAAACTGCGCACCGTGCGTCGGTGGGGGCTGTCTGTGGAGGGGGGGAGGAGACTCTGCATCGTATGTGCCGCGAATCGGTGTGCCGGCCAGCGCGGGATCAATGGCTGGCGGTCTGGGTCCGGCGCGTGCGCCGGACCCCTAAGTCCAGCAGGTTGCCTAGAGCCTATCGCAGAAATCGCGGATCGGACGTTCAGGCACGGCGTGGATCCTGCGAGGAACGCAGTTTACACGTAGTAAATGGGCACCGCAGCGGGGTCCGCAACGCCGCATGCGTGGCCGAGATGGGTTTTGATCTGGGTTCTAGAAAAATGTCCCGTCGATCGGCGAGGACGCGCTGGCGAACCGCTTGCGCGGGATGCGACCGGCGAGAAACGCCTCCCGGCCCGCTTCCACCGCCTTACCCATGGCGCTGGCCATGAGCACCGGATCCCGGGCGCCGGCAATGGCGGTGTTCATGAGTACGCCGTCGCAGCCCAGCTCCATGGCCACCGCAGCGTCCGAGGCGGTGCCCACCCCGGCGTCTACCAACACCGGCACCCCGGCGTTTTCCACGATGGTCAGTATGTTGTAGGGGTTGCGGATACCCAGGCCCGAGCCGATGGGGGCCGCCAGCGGCATCACCGCCACGCAGCCCAACTCTTCGAAGCGCCGTGCCAGCACCGGGTCGTCGTTGGTATAGACCATCACCTTGAAACCGTCGCGAATGAGTTCCGCGGCGGCCTTGAGGGTTTCCACGACGTCCGGGAACAGGGTCTTCTCGTCCCCTAATACCTCCAGTTTTACCAAGTCATGGCCGTCCAGCAGTTCCCGGGCCAATCGGCAGGTGCGTACCGCGTCCGCGGCGTTGTAGCAGCCTGCGGTATTCGGCAGCAGGGTGAAGCGCCCCGGAGGCAGCACGTCCAGCAGATTCGGTTCGCCGGGGTTCTGGCCCAGGTTGGTGCGGCGGATCGCCACGGTGACGATCTGCGCGCCGCTGGCCTCTACCGCACGTCGGGTTTGCTCCAGGTCGCGGTACTTGCCGGTACCCACCAGGAGACGCGAATGATATTCGACCCCCGCGACCCGAAGCGGGTCTGAGTGGCGCTGGGACTGGGTATCGATGACGGTGGACATGACGAACGGTGATCCTCTTGATCAGGGAAGGCCGGACTCGGGGCCGGCGGGCGTCAGCCTCCGCCGATGGCGCGCACGATCTCCACCTGGTCACCGGGCTGGAGGCGGCAGGCGCCGAAGGCGCTGCGCGGGACGATCGCGCGATTGACCTCCAGCGCGATCCGTTGCCCAGCGAGCGCGAGTTCATCCAGCAACTGGGCGGCGCTGATCCCGTCCGCCACCTGCCGAGGCTCGCCGTTCAGGACTATCTCCATCACCATTCGGGCATGCCGGTTGAGTGGAATATCCGTGTGTTTTCCGCATTGTATACCAAAACGTGTTACCGGGGCCGGCAGCTGGCCCGGGCCGCCCGGCGCGGCGGCGCCAGGTGTCTTGCCCCGCCACCCTATCGGTGTCCGTGGGAAATTAGCCGCTGTCGATTGTGGGCCAACCGGATTTTGTTGGATCGTTCCGCGTATTCCGGGATTTCGTGCGGAGCCCCGGGGCCGGCGTGCCGCCCTGGTTATTTTAAGCAGAATCGGGTGGGAGGGCTCACCGCCGTGGCCGACCCCCTGCTATGATATGCGCCCGCCCGGGGCGCGCGTTCCCCTTTGACAGGAACGGCGCCAAGCGCTATCTAATAGGGGCAATTAACCTGCGGGTGTAGTTCAATGGTAGAACCTCAGCTTCCCAAGCTGATGGCGAGGGTTCGATTCCCTTCACCCGCTCCATTCTTTTGGACTTATATAAGTAATTGCAATATATAAGTAATTTTCAGAGATTTTTGCCTGTGTAGGAATTGTGCAGAAGTATTTTGGGATTCGGCGTCTCCCTGCCCAGCTATGCGATTCGTTTTTCGGCCATGAAATGCGAGCTGTCGTCCGTTCCAAGAAAATGCCCGCCGCTTATCGACTGCGCCCGACGCCATCGAACAGCGTGCGCTCGGCATAACGCCCGGCGACGGTGGCTCCGGCC